>NZ_JBHVCT010000010.1:0-111314 GCF_042803195.1 Streptomyces sp. NPDC057428 | reverse complement strand
CGGCGAGCTCGGCGGCCTGCGCCTCCGCAGCCTCGACCTGCCGCTGGAGCAGCCCGATCACCGCGAGGAGATCCTCACGCGACGCGGACTCGAAGGCGGACGACACGAGCACGGATCCTGCCGCACCCGCCCACCACTTGTCACATCGTCAGACAGTGACCCAGACCACGACCTTCTGAATGCTTACGAAAAATGCCCATCAGGTCGGGTGCATTGCCCGTCACCTGGTGCGGCTGGCCCGTATTCGACGGGTCGACGTCGCGTGGGTGCTCGGCTTTCGTGCGCGGTCCGTGGGGCCGTTCGTGCGTGAAAAGGTGATCCTCTCGGATGTCCCTGGTCTCGCGGGCCGATAAAACCTTTCTACTCCGAGACCTGGTGCAGCGGAAGCCCTGGATGCACTTCTTTACTTTTGCTTTCAAGTAAGGGCGAATCGCACCTGGTGGTGAGTGATCCGCGAAGCCGATCCCTGCGTTGCGCTCCGGCCTCGATTTCGCCCCCTGCCCGTCTGTCAGGTGGTGAGGGCGGTGGCGCGTCGACGGTTGGTGTACCAGACCAGGCCGGCGGTCAAGGCTGCTGCGCCCACCGCTGCGGCGGCCACGAGCGCTGGACGCGGCGGCATCGAGAAGGCGGGCAGCCGTTGCTTCAGACGGACGGGGCGGTCGAAGACGAGAACCGGCCATTCGCGGAGGGCTGCCTCGCGCCGCAGGGCCCGGTCCGGGTTGACGGCATGCGGGTGGCCCACTGACTCAAGCATGGGCACGTCCGTGGCTGAGTCGCTGTACGCGAAGCAACGCGAGAGGTCGTAGCCCTCCGACTCGGCGAGAGCCCTGATCGCCTCCGCTTTGGTCGGTCCGTAGGCGTAGTACTCGATCTCGCCGGTGAAGCAGCCGTCGTCACCGACAACCATCCGGGTCGCGACGACCCGGTCGGCGCCTAGCAGTTCCCCGATGGGTTCGACCACTTCGGCTCCGGAGCTCGAAACGATCACCACGTCGCGCCCGGCGGTGTGGTGCTGTTCGATGAGGGTCGCCGCCTCGTCGTAGATGATCGGGTCGATCAGGTCGTGCAGCGTCTCGGCCACCAGATCCTTGACCTGCTGGACGTTCCATCCCTTGCAGAGCGCAGAGAGGTACTCGCGCATCCGCTCCATCTGGTCGTGATCGGCGCCTCCGGCGAGGAACACGAACTGGATGTAGGCGGTGCGCAGTACGGCACGGCGGTTGATCAGCCCGCCCTGGTAGAAGGACTTGCTGAAGGTCAGCGTCGATGACTTCGCAATGACCGTCTTGTCCAGGTCGAAGAAGGCTGCGGTGCGCGGCGAGAAGCAGTTTTCCACAAAGGTGAGCATAGGGGCCCGCCATTCGGCGTAAACCGCGGCGGGTGGGTTTGCCTGAGAAGGCGCTCGGGTACACCATGGAAGTCACGGATCGTTCGCGACCGTGTTAACCCGGTCCGGCTCCTCCCCCCCCGAGTCGGCCGTGGGGACGACCCCCGCTCTCCCCCCCCGGCGGGGGTCGTCGCATGTCCGGATGCGTTTCCGGCTTCACGATCCGGACTCCTTCCTCTCGCTGTGTGCGTCGATGGTCACCTGCGGTACGTGCTGCCTCGATCTTGGTTCGTAACTCAGCGTAGTGGAAGTGCTGCGCTCTGAAAGTCCCCTGTGTGAGCTACCGAGTTATTCACAATGCTGTGGTTGTCCACAGTTTTTGGGCAAGATCCACATGTTTTTCCGAGGCGTTGCATGTTGTTCCCACCCGTGAAGACCGCGGGTTCCGGAATCGCGCATCTCGGAAGCCTCCGAGCTCACCGTGAATCCGTACTGAACGGACTTGAGAAGGGGGCAGAGACCGTGACTGGATCGATCGCGGACGTGCGGGTGTCGAGTGCTGAAGGGCCGGCCGATGGGCCCATGATCGTGACGGGGGACATGGACCTCCTGGATGATCTGCTCCGGCTGTGCGCGGCTGCCGGAGCGGTGCCCGAGGTGCATCACGGCCCGCCGGGCGAGAGGGGCGAATGGGAGCGTGCCCCGATGGTTCTGGTGGGGGACGACGTGGCCGCGCGATGCCGGGGCATGTCCCGCAGGCCTGACGTCATGCTCGTCGGGCGGGATCATGACGATCCGGAGGTGTGGCGGCGCGCGGTGGAGATCGGGGCCGAATATGTGCTGAGGCTCCCGGATTCCGAAGGCTGGCTCGTCGATCAGATCGCCAATGCGGCGGAAGGCGTGGGCCGGGCGGCCCTGACCGTGGGAGTGATGGGAGGCCGGGGCGGTTCCGGCGCGTCCACCCTGGCCTGCGCACTGGCTGTTACGGCGGCCAGGTCCGGTCGCCGGACCATGCTGATCGACGGAGATCCGTTTGGCGGCGGTATCGACGTGATGCTGGGTGGAGAGGAATCCAAAGGCTTACGGTGGCCGGATTTCGCCCGGTCGAAAGGGCGAGTCGGCGGTGGGGCACTGGAGGATTCCCTGCCCGCGCTGCACGGCTTGCGCGTGCTCAGCTGGGGGCGGGTCGGCGAGGTGATCATTCCTCCGCAAGCCATGCGATCGGTTCTCGCCGCGGCACGCCGGCTCGGTGGAGTGGTGGTGGTGGACCTGCCGCGCCGGGTCGATGAGAGCGTGGTGGAAGCGATGGCCCAACTAGATGTCGGGCTCCTGGTGGTCCCCGGAGAGCTGAGGGCGGTGGCGGCGGCCCAGCGCGTGTCATCCGCGGTGGGAAAGGTCCTGAAGGACCTTCGAGTCGTCGCCCGGGGCCCGTACGGGGCCGGTCTGGACGAACAGTGGGTGGCGCAGGCGCTGGAACTGCCGCTCGTAGGTGATATGCCGGTGGAGGCAGGGCTGTTCGCGGCCCAGGACGGTGGCGTTCCCCCCGGCGGCGACTCCCGTGGGGCCTTGGCCCGCTTCTGCGCGGCGTTCTGGGAAGCCGCGGGTGCCCCGGACGGGGCGGACGGCGTTCCGGCCGGACACCACCGGGGAGGCACGCCGTGACCGAGGCGCTCTTGGACGCGGTCAGGCAGCGACTGGCGCGCAGCGGGGCGGAACCCACACCGGCCAAGGTGGCTGCCGCCCTTCGGGAACAAGGCCGGCTGCTCGGGGACACGGAGGTCCTCGGAGCGGCAGAGGAGTTGCGTGGCGAGCTGGTCGGCACGGGGGTCCTGGAGCGGCTCCTGGCGGATCCGGCGGTGACCGACGTGCTGGTGTCCGCTCCGGACAGGGTGTGGGTGGACCGCGGCGGGGGGCTCGAACTGACTCGAGTGACGTTTCGTGATGCGGCTGCGGTCCGGAGGCTGGCGCAGCGGCTTGCCGCGGTGGCGGGCCGCCGCCTGGACGACGCCAGGCCGTGGGTGGACGCGCGGTTGCCGGATGGGACGCGGATGCACGCGGTCCTGCCGCCGGTTTCGGTCGGATCGACGTGCCTGTCTCTGCGGGTGGTGCGGCCCAAGGCCTTCACCTTGGCGGAGCTGGTTAGGGCTGGGACCGTCCCGCCCGGTGGTGACCGGCTTCTGAAGGCACTGGTGGAGGCCCGGGTGTCCTATCTGATCAGCGGTGGGACCGGCGCCGGGAAGACGACGTTGCTGTCGAGCCTGTTGGGGGCGGTGGGCGAGCGTGAGCGCATCGTGCTTGCCGAGGACTCGGCGGAACTGCGCCCCGATCACCCGCACGTGGTGCGCCTGGAGTCACGTCCCGCCAACCAGGAAGGGGCGGGACAGGTGACACTGAGGGATCTGGTGCGACAGGCGTTACGCATGCGCCCTGACCGCCTCGTGGTGGGAGAGGTGCGAGGCGCCGAGGTGACGGAGTTGCTGGCGGCACTGAACACCGGACACGAAGGCGGGTGCGGCACGGTGCACGCGAACGCGGCTGAGCACGTTCCTGCGCGCCTGGAGGCCCTGGGGACGGCCGCGGGCCTCGACCGGGCCGCTCTGCACAGTCAACTGGCGGCGGCACTTTCCGTCGTGCTCCATCTCGTCCGGGACATCGGCGGGCGGCGCCGATTGGCCGAAGTGCACGTGCTCGGGAGAGACCGTGCAGGCCTGGTGATCACTGTGCCCGCGCTGAGTTGGAGCCCGGAGGGGTTCGTCCGGGAGCAGGGATGGCAGCGGCTCGGTGTGCTGACCGGAGAGCGGCTGTGATCGCCGCAGGCGAGGACCCGCTCATGAGCGGGCTTGCGTGGGTGATGGCCGTGTGTGCGGGGCTGGCGGGTGGCCTCGCCGTGACCCGGGACCGGGGGGTACGGCGGGCTCTGGCCTTGCTTCCGAGGAAGAGGGCTGCCCGGTCGGACACGAGGGCGGCGTGGGCCGCGGTTCGCATGTTCATCGATCGGCGGCGCGAATGGCTGTGCCTCCCCGTGGCTGCTCTCCTCGCTGTTGCGGGGGAGTCGGTGATTCCTCTGCTCGCAGGGGCCGTGGCGGTCCCTCTGGTGCGACGCTGGATGCGTCGCAGAGCCCGGCGACGTAGGCGCGAGAGTGCGGCTGACGCGGTTACGGCGCTCTGCGGAACGGTGGTCGGTGAGCTACGGGCAGGGCGGGAGCCCGGGCAGGCTCTGCTGGCTGCCGGGCGGAACGCCGGTGCGCTGGGCGTCGCCGAGTCCGCGGTACTGGCGGCTGCGCGATTCGGCGGCGATGTGCCGGGGGAGCTGCGACGGGCATCGGCGGACCCCGGCTTGGACGGGCTCCTGGGAGTGGCGGCCTGTTGGCGAGTAGCGGTGGACGGAGGTGCCGGCCTTGCTGCGGGGCTTGCGCGTCTGGAGAGTGCGATGCAGGCCGATCGGCGCCGAAGAGACGAGTTGCGGGCCCAGTTGGCGGGTGCCTGGTCCACGGTGATGGTGCTGGCTCTGCTTCCGGTGGTCGGACTTGGATTGGGTGCGGCGCTCGGGGCTGATCCACTGCGAGTTCTCTTGCACACTCCGGGAGGCCTGGTCTGTCTGCTGTCGGGTGGCCTGCTCGAAGCCGCTGGACTGTTCTGGGCGTCGCGGATCGTGAGAGCGGGAGAGGCGACGTGAACGGGTCGTCTGAGGGCGGGCTGCTTGGAGCGGCAGGGGTGGTGGGTGCGGCGCTCGGCACGGCTGCGTATCTGGCTCTTGCGTTGACCGAAGACCGGCACGCGCGGGCAATACGCAGGCGAGGAGCGCTGATGACTCACCCCGCCAACGGAGTTGAGCGTCGGCTCCTGAATCTACGGGTGGCCGGATGGCACCATGCTCGGCGCTGGGGTATGCCTCTCGCCTCCTGGGCGGCAGGGTGGATTCTGGTCGGCGGCGCGGCCGGATGTGGAATCGGCGCAGCGGCTGCGTACGGCGTCTGGCGTCGGCAGTGTTCTCCGCGACGCCGCGAAGCGAGGGGTGAGCAAACGGAAACAGCTCGGATTTCCCGGCAACTGCCCCTTGCCGCCGACCTTCTGGCGTCCTGCCTCTCCGCCGGAGCCGGGCCGCAGGATGCTGCCGAAGCTGTGGGGGAATCCATGGGCGGGCCGCTCGGCGACCGATTGGCGCGCACTGCAGTCGAGATCAGGCTCGGTGGCGACCCGGTCGACGTGTGGGGGCGGTTCGGTGAGATACCGGGTGCCGCGCCCCTGGCGCGTTGCCTGGAGCGGGCCGGCACGACGGGGGCTCCCGCTGCGGAACCGGTCGCCCGCCTCGCCGATGAAATGCGCGCGGAGCGGGCAAGCGCGGCCGTGGCACGTGCCCAGCGGGCCGGTGTCCTGATCACCGCACCGGTCGGCCTCTGCTTCCTGCCCGCCTTCCTGGCGGTCGGCGTGGCGCCCGTGGTCATCGGGCTCGCCACTGGCCTGCTGCACCGCAACTGAAACAGGCCATAGGGCCCTGCCCGGTCTGCGCGGATCCCGGGCCGAGTATGCCACCGCATCTGATGTGCCGCGGGACGGCGGACTCGGTACCGCCGGTTTCGTATGCGAGTTGAAACGCGACGAAAGCCGTCCTCACCGTAGGAGGAGGGCGACTTCGTCTGCCGGCGGCTGGGCCTTCGCGCCGTCCGGGGGTCAGGCGGGCCGGAGACGTGGGCCAGGGCGGTGTGAGTTCCTGAGCCGGGCCAAGGCGTGGCCTTTTCGGCTCGACGCGGTTGTGTGCGTGTAGGACCGGTCCCGTATCGAAACCGAGCTGGGGCCGAGTCCACGTCCCAGCCGGAATCCGAACCTGAGTCCGCTCTGCGGCCGGGCCCGCTCTGCAACCGAATTCACACCCCAACCGATTCTGCTCCGCAGTCGAGCCCGTCCCCCGTATCCAGGTAGCGGCCCGGGGAGCGAGGTCGGTATTCGTCGAAGTCGAAGTCCGAAACGGAACAACATCATGGAGGTCGAGATGAGCAAGAACGCCATCACGTGGGCGCGGAGTGCGGTCTGTCACGCCTGGGAGGTCGCGGTAGGTAGGCGTGCCCGGTACTGCGGAGCGGACCGGGGGATGACGACGTCCGAGTACGCGGTGGGGACTATCGCTGCCTGTGCGTTCGCAGCTGTGCTCTACAAGGTGGTGACCAGCGGAGCCGTGCTGTCGGCGCTGCAGTCACTGATCAAGGACGCGCTCGATGCGAAGTTCTGAGGCCTGGAAGGTCAGGTGGGCGTTGGGGCCGGCGATGCCGAGTGGGAACCACCGGCCCGGTGACCGGGGAGCGGTGACAGCGGAAGCAGCAATGGCCTTGCCCGTGCTGGTGGCGTTCGTCATGGCACTTGTCTGGGCCCTGGTCGCGGCGTCGGATCAGATCCGGTGTGTGGATGCCGCACGGGCGGGTGCGCGGGCCGCAGCCAGATCCGAACCGGAGGCGGCCGTCCTGTCGGTGGCGAAGGAGGCTGCACCGGACAGGGCCCAGGTGGCTGTGCGGCGGACCGGGGGGCTGTGGCGCGTCCGGGTGGAGGCACCGACGCCGGGTCCTGGACCGCTGGGCCTGACGCTGAGCGCGGAGGCGGTCGCGCTGGCCGAGGACACGGTGGGGGTGGAGACACGAGGTCCGGGAGGGGCCGGGCCAAGGCGCACGGGATGGGAGAAACGGTGAGGCACGATCAGGGTGGGACCGTGAGGTCTGCGGCCAATGGGCTGCAGGCCACGAGGACGTGCGGCAGGTTTCGCGCCGAGGACCAGGGGCTGGCAACTGTCTGGGCGGCCATCACGACGTCGACTCTCTGTGTGGTGTTCGCCGTGGTGCTGGCCCTGGGCCAAGCCGTGTCCGCCCGGCACAGGGCAGGCGGGGCGGCGGATCTGGCCGCGTTGGCCGCAGCCGATCGTGCGCTGCGCGGTTCGGCGGCGGCGTGCGGTGCGGCGCGCGAGGTCGCAGTGGCCCAGGGGGCAGAGCTCGTGCGTTGCTCGGTGCAGGGTGAGATCGCCGATGTGATCGCTCGTGCGCATTTCGGTCCGTACAAGCCGGAGGTCAGGTCGCGAGCAGGACCGCCTGAGGTCGAGATGCCCGCTGAACGTTCGCCTGCACCGGGGGCCGTCGACAACCAGGTCGGGGTCCGTCGACTCATCCCTCCGCACTCTGCGGTTTTGGCTCTTCCGCGCTGTTCGGCCGGGGGCCAACGCTGGGGTCCGGCGGTGCGGTCCTGAGAAGTTCTGTCAGAAGGCGTACGGCGCCGCGTTTGTGCAGTGGCTCATTACCGTTGCCGCACTTGGGCGACTGGATGCAGGACGGGCAACCCGCCTCGCACTCGCAGGACGCGATGGCCTGCAGCGTCGCCGTCAGCCACGTCCGGGCCGTGTGGAAAGCCCGCTCGGCGAAGCCCGCCCCACCCGGATGGCCGTCGTAGACGAAAACAGTGGGAAGGAGGGTGTCCGGGTGCAGCGGAACGGAGACGCCGCCGATGTCCCAGCGGTCGCAGGTGGCGAAGAGCGGCAGCATCCCGATGGAGGCGTGCTCGGCCGCGTGCAGGGCACCTCCGAGGATTTCTGGATTGATCCGGGCCGAGTCGAGCTGGTCCTCGGTGACCGTCCACCACACGGCGCGTGTGCGCAGGGTCCGGGGCGGCAGGTCGAGTTTGGTCTCGCCCATGACCTCTCCAGTGATCACGCGCCGACGGAGGAAGGAGACAACCTGGTTGGTGACCTCCACGGACCCGAAGCACAGCCGGCCGTCACCCCACGGGATCTCGGTGTCGGTCTCCAGTACGGCGATAGCGGTGGTGTCCCGCGCGTTGGTCGAGTACGGCGGGGCGGCTTCCTCCACCAGCGCGACAGCATCCTCCAGATCGAGTTTCCGGACCAGGTACGTCCGCCCTTGATGCAGGTGGACAGCGCCCTCGTGGACGGATGTGTGCGCGGCTGACTCGTCCACCGTCCCCAACAGCCGCCCAGTGCCTTCCTCGACGATCTGGACCGGCCGGCCGCCCCCGCCGCGGATGTCGGTGAGGTCTGCGGCTCGCTCCCGGCGGGTCCAGTGCCAGCCCGTCGTCCGTCTTCGCAGCAGTTTCGCGGCCTCCAACTGTGGGAGCAGATCGGGCACCGCGGGGCCGAAGAGCGCGATGTCGGTTTCCGTGAGCGGTAGCTCGGCGGCGGCGGCACACAGGTGCGGAGCGAGTACGTACGGGTTGTCCGGGTCGAGCACGGTCGACTCCACGGGCTGCTGGAACAGCGCCTCGGGGTGGTGGACGAGGAACGTGTCCAGCGGGTCGTCCCGGGCGACGAGGACAGCCAGGGCTCCGTGCCCCGACCGTCCGGCGCGACCGGCCTGCTGCCAGAGCGAGGCGCGAGTGCCGGGATAACCCGCGATGACGACGGCGTCCAGTCCCGAGACGTCGATGCCGAGCTCCAGGGCGGTCGTGGCGGCGAGCCCGAGCAGCTCGCCGGAGTGCAGTGCGCGCTCCAGCGCGCGACGTTCCTCGGGCAGGTAGCCGCCCCGGTAGGCGGCGACGCGCCCGGGCAGGGCACGGTCCACCTCGGCCAGCCGCTCCTTGGCGATGACGGAGACGAGTTCGGCGCCACGCCGTGAGCGTACGAAGGCGACCGATCGGACGCCCTGGATGGTCAGGTCGGTCAGGAGGTCGGCTGTTTCTGCCGTGGCGGTACGGCGCACGGGGGCGCCCTTTTCGCCCTGCAGGTCGGTCAGCGGGGGCTCCCAGAGGGCGAAGACCATCTCTCCCCGGGGAGAAGCGTCGTCCGCGACCTCCTTGACAGTCAGGCCCGTCAGACGACCCGCGGCGACTGCGGGCTGTGCAGCGGTGGCGGAGGCGAGGAGGAAGACCGGGTCGGAGCCGTAGCGAGCGCACAGTCGGCGGAGGCGGCGCAGCACCTGGGCGACGTGGGACCCGAAAACGCCCCGGTAGGTGTGGCACTCGTCGATGACGACGAAGCGTAGGGCACGCAGGAAGGAGGCCCAGCGAGGATGCGAAGGGAGTATGCCCCTGTGCAGCATGTCGGGGTTCGTCAGGACGTAATTGGCGTACTGACGAACCCATTCGCGTTCCTCGACCGGAGTGTCCCCGTCGTAGACCGCTGGACGGACCGCCGTGCCGAGAGGAGCTGCGAGTGCCTTGACCGCGCGGCGCTGGTCGGCTGCGAGGGCCTTCGTGGGGGCGAGGTACAGGGCGGTCGTACCGCGACCGTTAGGGGCTTCCGAGCCGTCGACGAGGGCACTCAGCACCGGCGCGAGATACGCGAGCGACTTGCCCGACGCCGTTCCGGTGGCGATCACGACGGACTCGCCGTCCAGGGCGTGCTCGGCCGCCGTGGCCTGGTGCGCCCACGGATGGTCGATCCCGGCACTGCCGATCGCAGAGATCACTTCTGGCCGGATGCGATCCGGCCAGATGGCATGGGTTCCCGCACGTGGGGGCAAGTGCTCCGTATGAGTGATGCGCGTTGCCCGGCTCGCCCCTGCGGCGAGCCGGTCGAGAACCACCGACGGAGAGGGGCGCGAGCCCGCGTTCTCGGGTGGTCGACTGGGGCGGTGATTCTTGGCCATCGACATCGAGTGTGTCACTGGCATGACGGACAATGGTCCCAAGGCGTCGTGCATGGCTGCTGGTAAGTGATTGAATGCCATCGCGGCTGGCGATCCGTCCCCTGACCTCCGTCGGGGAGACCGAGGGGCGACCGCTCGATAGCAAGGTGCTGGAGGATCCGTGGACCTGTCCCTGTCGACTCGCAATGTGTCCGGCCCTGGTGGCGACCGTACGGTCGTCGAGGTCGGTGGCGAGATTGATGTGTATACCGCGCCCAAGCTGCGCGAGCAGTTGGTCGAGTTGGTGAATGACGGCAGCTATCACCTGGTTGTCGACATGGAAGGGGTCGACTTTCTCGACTCCACCGGCCTCGGCGTGCTCGTGGGCGGCTTGAAGCGTGTCCGGGCCCATGAGGGCTCGCTGCGTCTGGTGTGCAACCAGGAGCGCATTCTCAAGATCTTCCGGATCACAGGTCTGACCAAGGTGTTTCCCATTCACACCACGGTCGACGAGGCTGTCGCGGCGACCGACTAGAACGTCGGCGCCGACCGACCTCACCAGGTCGGTCGGTATGCGGTGACAGGCCGGCAGGCGGCAGTACTCGGGCCGCCATGAGCAGGCGGTCGACCATGTGGTCGGCTGCCGGCTTCGTCGGTTTCCGGAGGAGAATGAGAGCAGGGGTACCGGGCGTCAGGCCCGGGCCCCTGAGAAGCACGCCCGTACGTTCGAGGGGGATGGCATGCCAACCGTTGAACTCCGCTTCAGCGCTCAGCCCGAACACGTCAGGACGGCTCGCCTTGTGGCGGCCGCCGTGGCACGCAGGGCAGGCGTCGACGAGGCGGTGCTCGACGAGGTCAGACTCGCCGTCGGTGAGGCGTGCAGCCGTGCTGTCGGCCTTCACCGGAGTCACGGCATCACTGCCCCCGTGACGGTCATCCTGACCGAGGAGGAGAAAGCGTTCTCCATCGAGGTCGGCGACGGGCTGTCCAACTCGGGCGTCGACGCCTCGGTCTCGGGCGCTCCTGGTGGTGGAGGCCCCGACGATCCGGAGGCCGATGCGGACAGCGAGGACGAGATGGGCCTTGCCGTCATCAGCGGGCTGGTCGATGACATGGAAGTCCTTTCGGGCGAGGACGGCGGCGTGATCCGCATGACCTGGCCGACCTCTCCGGCCGCGGTTCTTCCCTGAACCCGCTGTTTTCTCGGCTTCGGAACCCGCTGTTCCCTCGGCTGAGCAGCCTCTGACCGAAGTGTGGGCCTGACGTCCTGCTCCCCCGGGCCTTTGTCTCCAGCGCCTTCATCCCCTGGCCTGAGCGATGCCGCGTTCTGCCGACGGAAGTGCTCGCGTGAGTCTGGAGTCGTCCCTGGTCTGCCTGCATCGTGCGAGACCACGTCGGGCGTATCGCGGCCCACCCCGATGCGGCCCACCTCGATACAGCCCCCGGTCGTGCGACCACCGGCTCCTCCGAGGCCGTGCCGCTGACGTGCGGTGATCGAGATCCGGGTGAGCTCGGACCGCCTCTCCCCGGACTGCCTCGCCGGTGCTTCCGCACCACACCGGCGGAGTCGATGTTCCGGAGCGCGCGCACGAGTAGCCCGTCGGCCGGTGCACACCGCCTCGGGCGGACAGTGCCCCGCCATGCGATGAACGCGTCTTCGTCCCCGGGCCGGCAGGCCGCCTTCGGTGACTCCCTATCGACCCCACTGAACAGGGAATTCCCTACTTTCCTTGATCGGAGATCTCTGGGAAATCCGTGGATGCCACACCCCTGTTCCATTACTGCATTCGGGTCTCATCCGGCGGGAGATCATTTGTCATTGAGTGGACGAAAGTCGGTTTCAGTGACCACCCACTGTTTTGATCAGGCTCCGCTCCCTACAATCCGTCCACGTCTTGTGCGCTGAGCGTCAAGGAGGACGTATGGCGGAGTTCTTCAACACCCCAATGGCAGAACTGACGCACGTTTCCGTACCTTCCGGTCGGCCCACCTCACTCGCAGCAGCGGCGCTGACCCAGGACAACCGGCTGATCGTCGTGGTCATCGCGGTGGTCGCCCTGGCCGCGCTGGTCGTCGCCCAGCTGCTCGGGCGCCAGGTCCTGGCCGCGGGCGAGGGCACCGAACGCATGAAGGAGATTGCCGCGGCCGTCCAGGAGGGCGCCAACGCCTATCTGGCCCGGCAGCTGCGAACCGTCGGTGTCTTCGCCGTCGTCGTGTTCTTCCTGCTCATGCTGCTCCCGGCCGACAACTGGTCGCAGCGTGCAGGGCGCTCCGTGTTCTTCCTGGTGGGTGCGCTCTTTTCCGCAGCCACCGGATACATCGGTATGCGGCTCGCCGTCCGCAGCAATGTGCGAGTGGCCGCTGCCGCGCGTGAGGCCACTCCCGCCGAAGGTGAACCGGAAAAAGATCTCACCGCCGTTTCGCACAAAGCAATGAAGATCGCCTTCCGTACGGGTGGTGTGGTCGGAATGATCACGGTGGGCCTCGGGCTGCTGGGCGCATCCTGCGTGGTTCTCGTGTACGCCGCCGACGCGCCCAAGGTGCTTGAGGGATTCGGCCTTGGTGCCGCGCTGATCGCGATGTTCATGAGGGTCGGGGGCGGCATCTTCACCAAGGCCGCCGACGTGGGCGCCGACCTGGTGGGCAAGGTGGAGCAGGGCATCCCCGAGGACGATCCGCGCAATGCCGCCACCATCGCCGACAACGTGGGTGACAACGTCGGGGACTGCGCGGGCATGGCGGCCGACCTGTTCGAGTCGTACGCCGTGACGCTCGTGGCCGCGCTCATCCTGGGCAAGGCCGCCTTCGGTGATGCGGGGCTCGCCTTTCCGCTGATCGTTCCGGCGATCGGTGTGGTCACCGCGATGGTCGGGATCTTCGCTGTGGCTCCCAGGCGTGCCGACCGCAGCGGGATGAGTGCCATCAACCGCGGGTTCTTCGTCTCCGCGGCGATCTCCCTGGTCCTGGTGGCCGTCGCGGTCTTCGTCTACCTGCCGTCCTCATACGCCGGCCTCGACGGGGTCACCGACACCGCCATCACCTCGCACGGCGGTGATCCGCGTGTCTTCGCCCTTGTCGCCGTGGCCATCGGGATCGTCCTCGCAGCCTTGATCCAGCAGTTGACCGGCTACTTCACCGAGACCAGCAGGCGCCCTGTCCAGGACATCGGGAAATCCTCGCTGACCGGCCCGGCGACCGTCGTTCTGGCCGGCATCGCCATCGGACTGGAGTCCGCCGTCTACACGGCGCTCCTGATCGGTCTCGGGGTCTACGGGGCGTTCCTGCTCGGAGGAACGTCGATCATGCTGGCGCTCTTCGCGGTGGCCCTGGCCGGTACCGGTCTGCTCACCACCGTGGGCGTCATCGTCGCGATGGACACCTTCGGTCCGGTCTCCGACAACGCCCAGGGCATCGCCGAGATGTCCGGAGACGTCACGGGCGCGGGCGCTCAGGTACTGACCGACCTGGACGCCGTGGGCAACACGACCAAGGCGATCACCAAGGGAATCGCCATCGCCACCGCCGTCCTGGCCGCGGCGGCGCTCTTCGGTTCCTACCGGGACGCCATCGCGACGGCGGTCGACGACGTGGGCGCTCAGGCCGGCGAACTCGGGCTGAGCCTGGACATCTCGCAGCCGAACAACCTGGTCGGCCTGATCCTGGGAGCCGCGGTCGTCTTCCTGTTCTCCGGGCTGGCCATCAACGCGGTCTCCCGCTCCGCGGGGGCCGTGGTCCACGAGGTGCGGCGGCAGTTCCGTGAGCACCCGGGGATCATGAATTTCACGGAGAAGCCGGAGTACGGCCGGGTGGTCGACATCTGCACCAAGGACGCTCTGCGCGAACTGGCCACGCCGGGCCTCCTCGCAGTCCTGGCACCCATCGCGGTCGGGTTCACCCTGGGAGTGGGGGCCCTCGGTTCGTATCTCGCTGGGGCGATCGCCACGGGCACCCTCATGGCCGTCTTCCTCGCCAACTCCGGGGGGGCGTGGGACAACGCCAAGAAGCTCGTGGAGGACGGTCACCACGGTGGCAAGGGCAGTGAGGCCCACGCGGCGACGGTGATCGGTGACACGGTCGGCGACCCGTTCAAGGACACGGCGGGCCCGGCCATCAACCCGCTCCTCAAGGTGATGAATCTCGTCGCACTGCTCATCGCTCCGGCCGTGGTGCAGTTCAGTTACGGCGATGACGCCAGCGCGTGGATCCGGGCTCTCGTGGCAGTCATCGCGATCGTCGTGATCGTCGGCGCGGTCTACGTCTCCAAGCGGCGGGGCATCACGGTGGGGGATGACGAAGGCCCCGGTGGAGACGGCGGGGAAGGCCCGGTCAAGTCGACCGACCCCGCAGCCGTTTCATGAGTCATGGGCGCCGCGACGGACGGGGCCTGTGAGTAATGCCTGCTCAGCGGTGCGGCGGACGAAGTGAACTGACGCGTCGTCCGCCGTTTTCCCTGTCTCGGCGGGTGGCTTCGGCCTGGAACGGATACAGGCGTATGTCCGACTCGGCGGGTGAGTTGTATTTCCCTCATTTCTCTTGGTGCAAATGGCTGCAAAAGAATGCATAGCGGATGCAGGGCGCCTAAAGATCGCCCACATGGCGTGTAAGTTCCGGGGCCGAGAGCCTTGGAAGGGACCCAATCCGGTGAACAAGAAGCTTGCAGTCGCACTGTCCGGCAGTGCGGTACTCGTACTGGCACTGTCGGGTTGCAGCGACGACAGCGACAACAAGGTGAACGACTGGGCGAAGAAGGTCTGCGACCAGGTACAGCCTCAGCTGCAGAAGATCGCCAACGCCAATGCGGCGATCCAGCAGCAGACGGCCGACAACAGCAAGCCCGTCGATGTCCAGAAGACGGACTCGGCGGCCTTCCAGCAGATCTCGCAGGCGTACAAGGCACTGGGTTCAGCCGTCGACTCGGCGGGCGCACCGCCCGTGGACGGCGGCGAGACCACGCAGAAGGAGGCCGTGAAGGAGCTCAACGCCTCTTCCGTGGCATACGCGAGCCTGAAGACGAAGGTCGACGCGCTCGACACGAAGGACCAGGCGAAGTTCGCCGACGGCCTCAAGGGCATCGCCGACGAGCTGAACAAGATCAGCACCAATGGCGACCAGGCGCTGAAGAAGCTGCAGTCCGGCGAGGTCGGTTCCGCGATGGCGAAGCAGAAGGGCTGCCAGAAGCCGACGGCCTCCGCTCCGCCCGCCTCGGCGCCCTCCGCTCCCGCGTCGAAGCCTGCGTCGCCCTCGGCCTCGGCGACTGCGAAGGCGTAGCAGCGAAGGCGTAACCGCGAGGGCGTGGCAGCGATGGCGGGACCGCGAGCAGAGGCAGCCTGCGGGCAGGCGTAGGCGCCGGGCGACGGGCCGCTGGGACGTCGCTGCGGCCGCAACCGGCGGCAGTGACGTCCGCCCAGTCCCACGCAGGTCCTGTCCACGCGCAACGTCCTGTCCCGCACGGCTCCCGCCCGCGAGTGGGGAACCGCGGCCGGAACAGGGCGTCACAGCGACCCCGTGACCATTCGTGGGTACCGGGCCGCTGCCGTTGTCGGCGGGAGCGGACACAATGGGCGGGTGAGTACGACCAGCCTTCCCGCATCCGCCCGCGCTCCCCGGCTCCGCGAAGCCCTGATCGCCGCGGCGTTCACCGCCGACGGCCTCCTCGAACAGCTCGGTGCGCCCGCGTACGCCGCGCTGGCACGCAGCGAGACCGTCCCCGCGCTCCGGGCCACCCGCGCGGATTCGCCGCTCGACACGCTGGTGCGGTTGTTCCTTCTCCAGCGTCCCGTCACGGCCGCCGCGGCCGCAGCCGCTCTCCCCCTCGACGAGTGCGTCGAGGACGGCTGGGTGGTCCGCGAGGGCGACCTGGTCACCGCGACCGTCGACGTACGCCCTTATGGCGGACCCGAGGCCCAGGACTGGTTCATCGTCTCCGACCTGGGCTGCGCAGTCGGCGGGGCCGGGGGCATCGGCTCGCGCGAGGAAGGCGTCGTCCTGGGCGTCGGCGGTGCCTCCACCACGCTCGCCGGCATCACTGTCCGCAGACCCGTGGCCTCTGCCCTCGACCTCGGTACGGGTTCGGGTATCCAGGCGCTGCACGCCGCCCAGCACGCCACCCGGGTCACGGCCACGGACGTCAACCCGCGCGCGCTGGACTTCACCCGTCTCACTCTCGCCCTGTCGGGTGCGGCCCCGGCCGAGTTGCTGGAAGGCTCCCTCTTCGAGCCGGTGGGCACGGAGACGTACGACCTGATCGTGTCGAACCCGCCGTTCGTCATCTCGCCCGGCGCCCGGCTGACCTACCGCGACGGCGGTATGGGCGGCGACGATCTGTGCGGCACCCTGGTGCGGCAGGCCGGGGGCCGGCTCAACGAGGGCGGATTCGCGCAGTTCCTCGCCAACTGGCAGCACGTGGACGGCGAGGAGTGGCAGGACCGGGTCCGCTCCTGGGTGCCCGCAGGCTGTGATGCCTGGATCGTGCAGCGCGACGTGCAGGACGTGACGCAGTACGCCGAACTGTGGCTGCGCGACAGTGGTGATCACCGCACCGATCCCGCTGTGTACGCCCAGCGTTACGAGTCCTGGCTGGACGAGTTCGAGGCACGGGGCACCAGGGCCGTGGGCTTCGGCTGGATCACGCTCCGCAAATCCGCATCGGCGGCCGCCGGCCATCCTTCCGTCGTGGCCGAGGAGTGGCCGCACGCGGTGGAACAGCCCCTCGGGCCGGCCATCGAGGCGCACTTCGCGCGGCAGGATTATCTGCGCGAGCACGACGACGCGGCGCTACTCGCCGCCCACTTCACGCTGTCCGAGGAGGTCGTCCAGGAGCAGGTGGGGATGCCTGGCGCCGAGGACCCGGAGCATGTGGTGCTGCGTCAGAACCGGGGGATGCGGCGGGCGACCAAGGTCGACTCGGTGGGCGCGGGGTTCGCCGGAGTCTGCGACGGCTCGCTCCCCGCCGGTCGGATCCTGGACGCCATCGCCCAGTTGATGGCCGAGGACCCGGTCCTGCTGCGTGACCGCACTCCGCAGGCGATCCGGCTCCTGGTCGAGGAGGGTTTCCTCGAACCGGTGCGGGACGGCGCTTCGCTGCGCTGATCAGCCTGCCGTCCGGCTCGCTCGCCGGGGGTGACCGAGGGCACCCGGGTCCGCCTCCGTATGTCCGGAGCCTCGCCGAAGTACTCGACGGCCGGCCGCCGGGTGCCGGCCCGCGCCGACTCCGGAATCCCGGGCCGGCCCGCGCCGACCCGGAGTCCCGCTCACGCCGTTCCCCGGCGCGCTTCGCGGCGTTCATCCGGGGTTCGTGGCGCTGACGCCCCGGGGTGGCAGCCTCCCCTCTGCCAGGCCCCCGCGCGACTCGTCGCGCACGGTGGCGGCCGATGGGACGAACTGAGGAGTACGGACATGGAGAGCGTCGCCGCGGTCTTCGCCGGTACCGCATTCGCCCTGTTCGGTGCCGCCCTCCTCGTCTGGACCGGGGCGCGGACCATCCAGCGCGCGCCGGTGGCGCTCGGTGTGAGCCCCGCCGCGTCCACCGTGCTCGCCACGCTCTTCGGCGTACTCTTCCTGGTCCTCGGCGTGTGGTGCCTCACCCGCATCTGATCCACTTGGCCGACCGGGCCGGCCACCTGCCGGGGATCCACCGGGCGCCATCGCCGGGAGTGGCCCGAAACCCGCAGGCGACGGCACCGCGATGAGCGGTCCGAGCGGTCCGGGCGGCAGGAATGGCGGAAGTCGGGTTACCGTTCGAGTGGCCGTTGCGGGCTTTTGCCGTTTGACACGGGGGCGGGTTGTACCGTCACACTCCGCAGCGACAGCACCGCTGGCAGCGCAGAGCGCTGCCCGGATGCCCACGAGTGCCGACCGGAGAGAAGAGCGAAGTTGTCCCCGACCAGCGAGACCGCAGGCCGCCGACTCGTCATTGTCGAGTCGCCTGCCAAGGCGAAGACGATCAAGGGCTACCTCGGCCCCGGATACGTCGTCGAGGCGAGCGTCGGGCACATCCGCGACCTGCCGAACGGCGCCGCCGAGGTGCCGGACGAATACACCGGTGAGGTCCGCCGCCTCGGCGTGGACGTCGAGAACGACTTCCAGCCGATCTATGTCGTCAACGCCGACAAGAAGGCCCAGGTGAGGAAGCTCAAGCAGCTCCTCGCCGAATCCGACGAACTCTTCCTCGCCACCGATGAGGACCGCGAGGGCGAAGCCATCGCGTGGCACCTGCAGGAAGTTCTGAGGCCCAAGGTCCCCGTCCACCGGATGGTCTTCCACGAGATCACCAAGGACGCGATCCGGGCCGCCGTCGCCAATCCGCGCGAACTCAACCAGCGCATGGTCGACGCCCAGGAAACCCGCCGCATCCTCGACCGCCTCTACGGCTACGAGGTCTCGCCGGTCCTGTGGAAGAAGGTCATGCCGCGGCTCTCGGCGGGCCGTGTGCAGTCCGTCGCCACCCGCCTCGTCGTCGAGCGGGAGCGCGAGCGCATCGCCTTCCGTTCCGCCGAGTACTGGGACCTGACGGGCACCTTCGCCACCGGACGAACCGGATGGGGGTCCCCCCTGACGGAGTCTGGGGGAGCCTCCGATCCCTCGACGCTCGTCGCCCGGCTCAGTGCGGTCGACGGACGCCGTATCGCCCAGGGTCGCGACTTCGGCCCCGACGGACAGCTCAAGCAGGGCTCCGCCCAGACGCTGCAGCTGGACGAGACGAACGCCCGCGCCCTGGCCGCGGCGCTCGCCGACTCCTCGTTCGCGGTCCGCTCGGTCGAGTCGAAGCCGTACCGCCGCTCGCCGTACGCGCCCTTCCGCACCACGACCCTCCAGCAGGAGGCGAGCCGGAAGCTGGGCTTCGGGGCCAAGGCCACGATGCAGGTGGCGCAGAAGCTGTACGAGAACGGCTTCATCACCTACATGCGTACGGACTCCACGACCCTCTCGGACACAGCGATCTCCGCGGCCCGGGCACAGGTCACGCAGCTGTACGGGGCGAACTACCTGCCCGACAAGCCGCGCACGTACGCCGGGAAGGTCAAGAACGCGCAGGAGGCGCACGAGGCGATCCGTCCCTCGGGCGACCGCTTCCGCACGCCGGCGGAGACGGGTCTCACGGGCGACCAGTTCCGGCTGTACGAGCTGATCTGGAAGCGCACCGTCGCCTCCCAGATGAAGGACGCGGTCGGTAACTCCGTCACCGTCAAGATCGCGGGCCGGGCGAGCGACGGCCGCGAGGCCGAGTTCTCCGCGTCCGGCAAGACGATCACCTTCCACGGCTTCATGAAGGCGTACGTCGAAGGCGCGGACGACCCGAACGCCGAGCTGGACGACCGTGAGCGCCGGCTGCCGCAGGTCGCCGAGGGCGACGCGCTGACGGCGGACGAGGTCTCGGTCGACGGGCACGCCACCAAGCCGCCGGCCCGCTACACCGAGGCCTCGCTGGTCAAGGAACTCGAAGAGCGCGAGATCGGCCGTCCGTCGACGTACGCCTCGATCATCGGGACCATCCTGGACCGCGGCTACGTGTTCAAGAAGGGCACGGCCCTGGTGCCGTCGTTCCTCTCGTTCGCCGTGGTCAACCTGTTGGAGAAGCACTTCGGCCGGCTCGTCGACTACGACTTCACCGCCCGCATGGAAGACGACCTCGACCGCATCGCGCGGGGCGAGGCCCAGTCCGTGCCGTGGCTGCGGCGCTTCTACTTCGGCGCCGGTGACGACACGGCCGGCGCCGGCGCGGCGTCCGACGCGGGCAACGGCGACGGGGACCACCTCGGAGGCCTCAAGGAACTGGTGACGGACCTCGGCGCGATCGACGCCCGGGAGATCTCCTCGTTCCCCGTCGGCAACGACATCAAGCTCCGTGTCGGCCGCTACGGGCCCTACATCGAGCGCGGCGAGAAGGACTCCGAGGGTCACCAGCGCGCGGACGTGCCGGAGGACATGGCGCCCGACGAGCTGTCCGTCGAGCTCGCCGAGGAGCTGCTGGCCAAGCCGAGCGGCGACTTCGAACTCGGCGCGGACCCGGTCAGTGGCCACCAGATCATCGCGAAGGACGGCCGCTACGGCCCCTACGTCACCGAGGTGCTGCCCGAGGGCACCCCGAAGACCGGGAAGAACGCGGTGAAGCCGCGGACCGCCTCGCTCTTCAAGTCGATGTCCCTCGACACGGTGACGCTGGCAGACGCGCTCAAGCTGATGTCGCTGCCCCGCGTCGTCGGCGAGGACGCCGAAGGCGTCGAGATCACCGCGCAGAACGGCCGCTACGGCCCGTACCTGAAGAAGGGCACGGACTCGCGCTCGCTGACGTCCGAGGACCAGCTCTTCGACATCACCCTCGACGAGGCGCTCGCGATCTACGCCCAGCCCAAGCAGCGCGGGCGGGCCGCCGCCAAGCCGCCGCTGAAGGAGCTGGGCACGGACCCGGTGAGCGGTGCCCCGGTCGTCGTGAAGGACGGCCGCTTCGGCGCGTACGTCACGGACGGCGAGACGAACGCGACGCTGCGGACCGACGACAGCGTCGAGGACATCACTCCGGAGCGCGGCTACGAGCTGCTGGCCGAGAAGCGGGCCAAGGGGCCGGCCAAGAAGAAGACGGCGAAGAAGGCCCCGGCCAAGAAGGCGACCGCCAAGAAGGCCACCACGGCCAAGAAGACCGCCGCCAAGAAGACGACCGCCACGAAGAAGACGACCACGGCCAAGAAGGCGCCCGCGAAGCGCGCGACAGCCACGGCGAAGAAGGCGGTTCCGGCCTCCCCGGACGAGAGCTGACCTGCGGCCGAAGCCGTGCATGAGCGCCGGATGGGCTGGGACGACCAGCCCCTCCGGCGTTCGTGCGTACGGTGATCAGGATCCCCGCGGGCATATGTTCGGACCAGACCCCCGGTGACCGCACCGCTCCCGATAGGCTGGGCGGATGACGCGAGCCGAGCAGCCACCGGTCGTGAGCCCCACCTCCGACACACTTGCCGCAGACTCACGCGAGCGCGCCGTACGAGCCCTGTTGCGTGTTCCCCCGCTCAGGCGGTTGTGGAGCGCCCAGGTCGCCGGTAGTATCGGCGATTCACTCGCCCTTCTCGTGCTTGTGCTGTTGTCGCTGCAGGCGGCGGTCGTCGAGGGCTCCTTCGGGGCCGGATACCGCGGGGCGGCCTTCGCCGTCGCCGCCGTGTTCGGCGCCCGGATTCTTTCCACAGTGCTCTTCGGAGCCGTACTCCTGGGGCCGCTGACGGCACTCACGGCGCCCGGCGGTCCCGTCGACCGCCGCTGGCTGATGATCGGGGCGGACGGGCTGAGGCTCGCCCTGCTGGTCGTCGCGCCCCTCTGGATCGACTGGATGCCGGACAAGGCACTCATGATGATCCTCATCACCGTGTTCGTGACCGGTGCGGGCGAGCGGCTGTGGGCGGTTGCCAAGGAGAGCGCGGCTCCCGCGCTGCTTCCGGCTCCGCCCCTGGAGGGCGCCGCCGTGCGCCCACTGCCCGACCACCTCGACGCCCTGCGCAGGCTCTCCCTGCGCACGAACTTCCTCGCCGTCCCGGCGGCAGCGGCGGTCCTCGTCGTGGCCTCGCTGATCGGTGAACTGCTGGGTACCGGCCTGGACTGGTTCTCCTTCCACCAGGCGGCCCTCGGTTCGTACGTCGCTGCGGGACTGTTCTCCGCCTCGATCTCGACCCTCTACTTCCTCCACTTCCCGGCCACGCAGACGCCCCGGCCGCGGTCCCCGCTGGAGGGCCTGCGCCGTCCGGCCACCGAATCAGGCTCGGACAGGGGCCGCACAGGCAGCATCCCGCTGGTCGTCGCCGCGTCCGCCGCGGTCGCCGGGGCCATCTCGGCCGCCGCCTCCGTGTCCGTACTGCAGGCTGCGGACCTCGACGGCGGGCCCGTCACCTTCGCGCTGCTGATCCTGGTCCTGACCGGCGGTACCGCGCTCGGCATCCGTACCGCGCGGAAGGTGCTGCCCGCCCTGTCGCGACGCAGGCTGCTGGCGCTGGCCACCGCGGTCACGGGTGTGGCTCTCCTCGCCCTCGGCCTCGTGCCTGACACGGCCACCGGGGTGCTGATCGCGCTGGTCGCGGGTTACGCCGCCGGTGTCGCCGCTCACATCGGGCACGCGGTCATCGACCAGGAGACGGAAGCCTTCCGTCAGGCCAGGAACACCGAGCACCTCCAGGCCGTCGTCCGGGTGCTGGTCGCGCTCGGTGCGGTGGGAGGTCCGCTGCTGGCCGCCGCCATCGGGCGTCACCGGCTGGGCTCCGGCGACTTCGTCTTCGCGCACGGTGGAGCGGCTTTCGCGCTGATGCTCATCGGCGCGCTGCTGCTGCCCGTCGCGGTGGTGGTCCTCGCCAAGACCGACGACCGCGCCGGCGTACCGCTCCGCCGTGACCTGCGCGAGGCGCTGCGGGGCGGCGAGCCGGCCGTCTCGCCCGCCGCGAACGGCTTCTTCCTCGTCCTGGAGGGCGGTGACGGTGCCGGCAAGTCCACCCAGGTCGAGGCACTCGCCTCCTGGATCCGCGCCAAGGGCCACGATGTCGTCGTGACGCGCGAGCCGGGGGCCACCCCGATCGGCAAGCGACTGCGTTCGATCCTGCTCGACGTGTCGTCGGCGGGGCTGTCGAACCGTGCCGAGGCACTGCTGTACGCCGCCGACCGCGCCGAGCACGTCGACTCCGTCGTCCGCCCGGCGCTGGAGCGCGGCGCGATCGTCATCTCCGACCGCTACATCGACTCGTCCGTCGCCTACCAGGGCGCCGGCCGGGACCTCGCCCCGACCGAGATCGCCCGCATCTCGCGATGGGCGACGAGTGGTCTCGTACCGCACCTGACGGTGCTCCTGGACGTCGACCCGCAGACCGCCAGGGAGCGGTTCACCGAGGCTCCCGATCGGCTGGAGTCCGAGCCGGCCGAGTTCCACGACCGTGTGCGGTCCGGTTTCCTGACCCTCGCCGCCGCTGACCCGGCCCGCTACCTGGTGGTGGACGCCGGGCAGGAGCCGGAGACGATCACCACCGTCGTACGCCACCGGCTCGACCGGCTCCTTCCGCTCTCCGAGGCCGAGATCAAGGCTCAGGAGGAGGCGCGCCGCGCGGCCGAGGAGGAAGCCCGGCGCAGGGCCGAGGAAGAGGCGGCCCGTAAGGCCGAGGAGGAGCGGCTGGAGCGTGAGCGGCAGGCCCAGCTTGCCAAGCTCCGCGCCGAGGAGGAGGAGCGCAGGCGCCGCGAGGAGGAAGAGGCCCGGCAGCGCGAGGCCGAACGCCAGGCGGAGGAGGCCCGGCAGCGCGCCGAGGAGGCCCGCCGCCGCGCCGAGGAGGAGCGGGCCCGGCTCGAGGCCGAGGAGCGGGTGCGCGACGCCGAGCAGGAGCGACTGCGCCTGCAGGCCCAGGAGGAAGCTCGACTCCGCAAGGAGGCTGAGGAACTGCGCCTGGAGAAGCAGCGCAAGGCCGAGGAGGCGCTGATCCGCTCCGAGGAGGCGCGTCGCAGGGCCGAGGAGGAAGCCGCCCGGCGGGCAGGGGAGGCCGCGGCTGCCGCCGAGCGGTCCCGCGAGTCGGGGCGGCCCGGACCCGGTTCGTCGGTACCGGACAACGAGCTCACGGTGCCGACGCCGGTCGTGAATCCCAACGAGATCACGCAGCCGGTGCCGGTCGCACGGCCCGACGGTCCGGCGCGGGACGCGGACGAGACCACGGTCCTGCCGCCCGTGCGGGACGAGAAGCCGACGGACCGTGTGCCGCCCGGCGTCTTCCGGGACGAGCCTCGTGCCCAGCGGGCCGAGAGCGAGAACGAGCGCACCCGCGAACTGCCCCAGGTCGGTGACGACCCGCAGGCGGGCCGGGCGGCGAAGGGCGGCTCAGCACAGCGGAAGCGGCCGAGGCCGGACTGGGCCGAGGAGACGCCGCTCGACGATCTGCCCTCGCTGGCCGACGAACTGCTCGGCGGCCACGACGACGACGAGCGCGGCTCCGGCAGTGGAGGGCGCGCGCCCCGTCGCTGACGGCCCGGCACCGGGCCCGCCGTACCGCCGCTCACCGGCGGCCCGGCGGGCCCGTCGGCCTTCCGGCGACCGGTGGGTGAGGGGCCCGGGGGACGGAACGCCGGGATTGTCAGACCCTTCCCGCACAATGGGAGGCCGACGGGAAAGCCGGCTTTCCCTCCCACCACACCACCGGAAGGGCGATGACCATGACCGTATGGGACGACCTGGTCGGACAGGACCGGGTGCAGGAGCAGCTCGGTGCCGCCGCCAGGGATGCCGATGCGCTGGTCACGGCCCAGTCCGCGGGCGGGACGGTGCCGCCCGGCTCGAAGATGACCCATGCCTGGCTGTTCACCGGTCCCCCCGGATCCGGCCGGGCGACGGCCGCCCGTGCCTTCGCCGCCGCGCTCCAGTGCACCAGCCCCGACCGGGCACTGGGGGGTGCCCCCGGCTGCGGATTCTGCGACGGCTGCCACACCGCGCTGATCGGGACCCACGCGGACGTGGAGGTGATCCGCACGGATCTGCTCTCGATCGGTGTGAAGGAGACCCGCGAGCTGGTCCGCCGTGCCCAGCTGTCCCCGGCCGTGGGCCGCTGGCAGGTCATCGTCATGGAGGACGCCGACCGCCTGACGGAGGGCGCGGGGAACGTCCTGCTGAAAGCGGTGGAGGAGCCCGCGCCCCGCACGGTGTGGCTGCTCTGCGCACCGTCCCTCGAGGACGTGCTGCCCACGATCCGCTCCCGCTGCCGTCATCTGACACTGCGTACGCCGCCGGTGGACGCCGTCGCGGATGTGCTGATCAGGCGGGACGGCATCGACCCCGAGCGGGCCGCCTCCGCTGCCCGCGCCACTCAGGGGCACATCGGCCGGGCCCGCCGCCTGGCCACGGACGAGCGTGCGCGTGCCCGCCGTGCGGCCGTGCTGAAGCTCCCGCTGCGCGTCCACGACGTCGGTGGCTGCCTCAAGGCCGCCCAGGAGCTGATCGACACGGCCACCGAGGACGCCAAGCAGGCCGCGGAGGAGGTCGACGTCAAGGAGACCGAGGAGCTCAAGGCGGCGCTCGGCGGTGTGGCGGGAGGGCGCATGCCCCGCGGTACGGCGGGTGCGATGAAGGAACTGGAGGACAGGCAGAAGCGCCGCAGGACGCGTACGCAGCGCGACAGCCTGGACCTCGCGCTCAGCGACATCACCGGCTTCTACCGCGATGTGCTGGCGCTTCAGCTGGGTTCCCGGATCGCCCTGGCGAACACGGACGTGCGGGAGGCACTCGACCGGATCGCCGAGTCGTCCACACCCGAGCGAACCCTGCGGCGGATCGAGTCCGTGATCGCCTGCCGTCGGGCCCTCGACCGCAACGTCGCCCCCCTGCTCGCCGTCGAAGCGATGGCCGTGGCGCTGCGGGCGGGTTGATCCCGCCGGCGGTCCGGTGGCCCGCTGGTCTCTCCAGCGGGCGTCCCGCGCACTCTCCTGACGGGGTGTCCGACGCCCCTCATGAGTCATCGGGATGCGCGAATTCACCCGTATGAGCTGGGAATCGATCGACTCGTGACCCTGGCGCTACGCTCCGGGGATGGACACCAGGCGCCTGCTCCGTACGTTCGCCACCGCACTCGGCACTGCCGGCGTGCTCGTCTCCGGCTGCAGCAGCGGCGGTTCGGCGCCCAGTGCGTCGGCGACGGGCTCGGCCGCCGCCGAGGAGCTCGAACCGTACTACGCGCAGAAGCTGCGCTGGCGTGACTGCGGTGCGGAGGGCTTCCAGTGCACCACGATGAAGGCCCCGCTGGACTACGGGAAGCCGGGCGGCGGGGACGTCAAGCTCGCGGTGTCCCGCAAGAAGGCCACCGGGCCGGGCAAGCGGATCGGCTCACTCCTGGTGAACCCGGGCGGCCCGGGCGGCTCGGCCGTCGGCTACCTCCAGGGGTACGCGGCCATCGGCTACCCCGCGCCCGTCCGCGCTCGGTACGACATGGTGGCCGTCGACCCGCGAGGGGTGGCCCGCAGCGAGCCCGTCGAGTGCCTCACCGGCAAGGAGATGGACGCCTACACGCAGGTGGACCAGACGCCGGACGACAAGGGTGAGGCCGAGAGGCTGAACCAGGCCTTCAAGAAGTTCGCCGAGGGCTGCGAGAAGCGCTCCGGCGCGATCCTTCCGCACGTCTCCACGGTCGAGACGGCGCGCGACATGGACATCCTGCGCTCGCTGCTCGGTGACGAGAAGCTGCACTACGTCGGCGCCTCGTACGGCACATTCCTCGGCGCGACGTACGCCGACCTGTTCCCCGCCCGGGTGGGCCGTCTGGTGCTGGACGGCGCGATGGACCCGTCGCTGCCCGCGGTCGAGATCAACCGGGACCAGACCGCCGGCTTCGAGACGGCGTTCCAGTCGTTCGCCGCGGACTGTGTGAAGCAGTCGGACTGTCCCCTGGGCGCCACGTCCACCGCCGACGCGGCGACCGCGCTGAAGAAGCTCTTCGCCGATCTGGACGCCGAGCCCGTGGCGACCGGAGAGACCCGCAGACTGGGCGAGCCCCTGGCGACCACGGGGGTGATCGCCGCGATGTACGACGAGGCCGCCTGGCCCCAGTTGCGGGAGGCGATCGCCGGTGCGAAGCGCGGCGACGGATCGGGCCTGCTCGCTCTGGCTGACAGCTACTACGAGCGGGAGCCGAGCGGCAAGTACGCCAACCTGATGTTCGCCAACGCCGCCGTCAACTGCCTCGACCTGGCCCCCGCCTTCTCCGGCCCCGAAGAGGTCGAGAAGGCGCTCCCGGCCTTCGAGAAGGCCTCCCCGGTCTTCGGCAGGGGCTTCGCCTGGGCCGCGCTGAACTGTGACGCCTGGCCGGTCGAGCCCACCGGCGCCCCGCACCGCACCGTGGCCGAGGGCGCCGCCCCGATCGTGGTGGTCGGGACCACCCGGGACCCCGCCACCCCGTACAAGTGGGCCAAGGCCCTCGCGGCCCAGCTGTCCTCCGGTGTCCTCCTCACCTACGAGGGCGACGGGCACACCGCGTACGGACGGGGCAGCGACTGCATCGACACGGCGATCAACAGGTACCTGCTGGACGGGACACCGCCCAAGAACGGAAAGAAGTGCGCCTGACCTGCGGTTACGCCCGCAGAGCCGGGCGGTGCGGAGCACCCCTGGAAACTGTGTAGACTTGGCGTCGCTGCTGATCGCACCACGGTGCGACAGGGCGTGCCGCCTTAGCTCAGCTGGCCAGAGCAACGCACTCGTAATGCGTAGGTCTCGGGTTCGAATCCCGAAGGCGGCTCCATGTGGTGAACCCCAGGTCAAGCCTTTGACCTGGGGTTTTCTCTTTTGGTTGACCTTGGAATGCGGGCAGATCGGTCACTTGTGGTCTGTGCATCGCAATGCGTCGGTCGCGGGTTCGCTCCCTGTTGCCAGCGAGCCGCGACAAGGCTTTGACCTGCGACTTTGGCGCATTGAGCCCTTCGGTTGGTCGGGCAGGCAAATGCTCCGGTGGACAGTCGGTGGACAAGCGTGCGTGACAGCGCGTCAGAATCGCCTCGCCGCCCCTGGAAGAGGCGAGGGTTTCGAGTGCCTTGGGAATGGTGGTTGGCGGCGTAGGGCTTGTGCTGTTCCGACAGGCTGGGGTAACCCTGGTTGCCGAGGGGCGACGTCACGGGTGAGGTTCCTGCCGATCCTCCCACGGACGGGACCCCTGTCCGTGGGAGGATCGGCAGGTAGGTCGGAGTGCGGCGGAGGTGACGTCGTTGGTGGCGGACGAGGCGATGGCACAGCGCCTGCTGGGTTGGCTGGTGCCCGACGGTGACCCGCTCGTCGCGCTCTCGGCGGCCGAGGTCGAACGCTTCTGCTGGTACGAGCTGCCCCGCAAGTGGCACGCGGACACCCCTGAGCAGCGGCGGGCTGTCGCCGTCCTGGCCGACCTGCTGACCGGAGTCGGCCGCGTTCGGTCCGCCGCCGTGTGCACGAGCGCGACCACCGCCCAGGTGCTGGCGGCCTGGCAGCGCTCCGACGAGGCGGGTTTCGCGGCCTACCGCAAGGCCGTGGCTGCCTCGCCCACGACCCCGCCGGACGTACCCGAGCTGAGCTGGGGGCAGGTCATGGGCATCCAAGAAGCGCTGGCCCGTGCCAACCTCGAAGGTCGACTGGAGCAGGCTCTGGACGAGAGCGAGCTTGACCCAGACGCGCGTGCGTTCCCGGCCGCGCGCCGGCGGCTCGTCCAGCACTGGCTCACTACTGCGCAGCCCGTGTTCGAGGGCCGCGTCCCGCTGGAGGTCGTCCGCCGCGAACGGCGCGAGTTGTGGGCCGCGGCGCCCCTGACTGAGCGCCGCGCCCTGCTCGCCGCCGTACTGCCTGCCCTGGAGGAGTCGGCCGCGGCACCCGTGGACACGGCTGAGCCGCTGCGGTGGCTGCTGGAGCAGATCGGTGACGGCGTCACCCTGACCCAGGCCGGCTACCTGCCGCGGGAACTGGTGGCGGCCGCGTTCGCCCGCTACCCGCACTGGTACCCGATCGGCAAAGGGCCGCGCTCCGAGGCGGACCTCTTCCAGCTGGCCGATTTGCATGAACTCGCCCGCACCCACCGACTGGTGACCAAGCGCCTTCGTACGCTCAAGCTCTCGGCTGCCGGCCGTGCTCAGCTGACGGATCACCAGCTGCGCCAGCGCACGGCAGCGCTGGCCTGGCTCGGCACCACCGCAGCGGAGCGGCAGGTGGCCGAGTGCGCCCTCGGCGCGCTGTGGGCGGAGCCCCGGCTCCGCGAGGACCTGCGCGATGCCATCCATCCGGTGCTTGCTGCGGGCTTCACCCACGGCGACGGCACCACGATGGAGGTGGAGGACACCGAGCGGCTGCTGTGGAGGTTCTGGCACACCGGCCGCGAACTCGGCTACCTCGACGAGCGGGAACGGTCCATCGACGCCCCGATCTCCCTGTCCGCCACTGGCCGCCCGGCCGCCCTCGCCGCCCTGCGCCTCCTGGCCGAGGGGCCGCGCGACCGCATCTGAGCACGCCTCAGCGGGCTGTCAGGCCTGCGTCGGTGAGGCGCCGCATCAGCGAGGACTTGCCGCGGTGCTGCTCGCGCAGGTCGTGCAGGCGTCGGGTGAACTCCTCGGAGGTGCCCGCACGGCCGTGGACCTCGCGGAGATCCTTCAGAAGGGTGACGGCGGCGTCGTAGGGGCCGGGCTGCTTCTGCCCGATCAGGTGGGCGATGTCCTGCCAGGCTTGCTGGGTGTTCTCGGCCAGGCGGTCCAGGTGGCTCTCGCGAGCCCGCTGTTCGGCTCGGCGGGCCCGGGTGCGGGCCTGCTCTTGCTGCCAGGTGTGCTCGGTGCGCACCTCGTGGGCGGCGTCGAGGAGCTCCGCGGCTGAGCGGCGCCGGGCAGCGGTGGACGGTTCGGCCGTACCACGGGACGCGGCGCGGTGGCGGGCCAGCAGAGTGGGGCCCGGTTGCGGGGTGGTGCCCAGGGCGGCGTCCAGCAGCAGGGTGTCCTTCTCGTGTGGTGGGAGGGCGCGGATCCAGGCGGTGAGCGCGTCCTTGTCGATTGCCTGGGAAGGAGCGGCACCGCTGGCGCGGGCAGCCGCGGTGAGCAGATGCGGGTCGACGTGAAGGAAGTCGGCCAAAGCCCGCTGCGGGCCGGTGAGTCGGGCAAGGCCGGCGGGTACGGGCGGCTCGACGGTGGAGGTGTACTCGTCCTCGTCGACGTCCTCCTCCAGCTCCCAGCGGGTGAGCGCGGAGAGCCAGGCCAGATAGAGGGGGCGCAGGTCGCCCGCGGCGAGTTCGGTACGCAGGGTGGTGAACGAGGCGAGGGTGAAGGAGGTCTCGAAATCCCACTCGCCGTCGTCCTCGGACGAGTAGGCGAAGTCGAGCAGCAGGTGCCCTTTCCTGGTCCAGCAGGTCAAGGCGTCTTCCATGCAGTACGGTTCGGCGCTGCGGGCGGGCAGCAGTGTGGCGGGCAGGCGCAGCAGCAGACGCCGCGAGCCCCAGTTGGCGAAGTACAGATGGGCGTCATACACCTGCTCCATCAGTTTGCGCTCATCGCCGCGGAAGTTGCCGTACTGGTACTCGTTGACGAAGTGCGTCGCGCTGATCCGGGCCCGGCTCGACAGGGCCCGCACCTGCTCGAGCTCGTCCTTTGTCAGCGGTCGGTCGATGGCCTGGAACTCGTAGTACTGGTACTCGCTCACGGCTGTGCAGCTTACCGCCGTGCGTTGCGGCTCATGGAGCGGAGACCTGGCTTTGTCGCGTGCGAGGCGACTTGTTCCTGCCGCGGCTGGCCCGGGACGCCTGGCAGGCGCGGTTCCCTGAGCTGGCCGAGGTCGACACCCCGCGCCAGCAAGCTCGTCGACCACGGCACCGTGCACTTGATCGAGTGCACGGACCGCGCGCTCGCACTGCTGCCGACCGGAAGCCGCGGAGGCTGCGCGGCGTGGATGGCCTGTCCGAGGAGGCCGACCCGGCGTGGTTGCGGTCAGGGGCGGCCCTGGTGTGCGGCAGCCGGAGTTCTCGTACGAGGGCTCGCGTCCCGCGCGTTTCGGTAGGCTGGTCTGTGCGGGTGACGGAACGTGCCCGTTGCTATCCGTTCCGTTGCTCCCCGAGCGAGGTCGCTTGAGTACCGTCACCACTCGCCTTCCCATCGCTGACGGCTCGGCTCCGCGGCCCGAAGGACTGCCCGACGCGTTCGCGGTGCTGTTGGCCCGGCTGGGCGCGGCTGCGGTGGATCCGGTCACCTCGGTGCTGGTGGACGCGGCGGTGGAGGTGTGGCGCAGGCCCGGTTTCGACTCATTCCTGTCGCTGCCGCAGCTGTCCTTCGCGCCGTTCGGGTACCAGTTGCAGACCGCTCAGACGGTGCTGCGGCGGATGCGCGGCCGGGCGATCCTCGCGGACGAGGTGGGGCTGGGCAAGACCATCGAGGCGGGTCTGGTCCTGTCCGAGCTGCGGATGCGCAGGTTGGCGGATCGGACACTGGTGCTCACCCCGGCCGGGCTGGTGGAGCAGTGGCGCGAGGAGCTGGAGCGCAAGTTCGGCCTGCCGACGGTGATCGCCCGGGGCGGGGGCTGGGAGGAGGCGGGCGCGGAGCGGCCGGTGGTGCTCGCCTCGATCGCCGCCGCGCGCCGGGATCCGCTCAAGTCCCGGCTGACCGAGGGGCAGTGGGATGTGGTGGTGGCGGACGAGGCGCACCGGTTGCGCAATCCGCGCAGCGCCTCGGGGAAGCTCGCCCGGGCCCTGCGTGCCCGCTATCTGCTGCTGCTCACCGCGACTCCGGTGGAGAACCGGTTGCAGGACCTGTACGAGCTCGTGAGCCTGGTCGCGCCCGGGTTGCTGGGTACCCCTGCGCAGTTCCGCCAGCGGCACGCCGGAGCCGGGACGGATCCTTCGGCGCCGCGCAACCTGGACGAGCTGCGGGCCCGTACCCGTGAGGTGATGGTCCGGCACCGGCGCAGCGAGGTCGAGGTGCTGCTGCCGCAGCGGCTGGCCGAGACGGTGCTGGTGACGCCCTCGCAGGAGGAGGCGGAGCTGTATGCGGGGATCGCGGCCCGGATCAGGGCGGAGGCCAAGGGCGCGTCCTCGGCGCGGCTGCTGACCCTGCGCGGGCTGACCCGGCTGGCCGGGTCGAGCCCGCAGGCTGCCGCGCCCACCCTGGCCAAGGCGGGCTGGCCGGACCTGGCGGCGCTGGCCCGGGAAATCGAGGGATCCACCAAGGCGGATCTCCTGCTGGAGCGGCTGCGCCGGCACAACGGACAGGGGGAGAAGGTGTTGGTGTTCACCGCCTTCCGGCAGACCCTGGACGCGCTGGCCGCGCGACTGGAGCGCGAGGGCGTCCTGGCGGCGGTCTACCACGGCAGCCTCTCGCGCCGGGACAAGGAAGCGGCGGTGGCGGCCTTCCGCGATTCCGCGCCGGTGTTGCTGTCCACCGAGTCCGCCGGCGAGGGCCGCAATCTGCAGTTCTGCCATGTGATGGCCAATGTGGACCTGCCGTGGAACCCCATGCAGATCGAGCAGCGCCTGGGCCGACTGCACCGGGTGGGGCAGGAGCACGATGTGGTGCTGACCAATCTGGTCGCCCGGGGCACCATCGAGCAGCGGATCCTGCACGTCCTCGAATCCAAGATCAATCTGTTTGAGCTGGTCGTCGGCGAGCTCGACATGATCCTGGGCCGGGTGGACGAGGACTTCGACTTCGAGGCCTCCGTCTTCGACGCCTTCGCCACCGCAGGGGACGACGCGGAGTTCGCCGAACGCCTGGAGCGCCTGGGCAAGCGGCTGGTCAGTGCCCGCACGGACTACCTGGACAGCCGCGGCGCGGTCGACGCCCTGGTCGGCGGCGATGACGAGCAGGAGGCGGGCCGGTGATCCGCAAGGAGGCGGGGCTGGCCTTCTGGCTGGACTGGGTCGAGCACCGCGGTGGGCTGTGGGAGGACGCCGGGGACACCGCCCTGGCCCTCCTGCCCGCTGCCCTGGCAAGCGAGTTGGAGCTGCCCGAGGAGACCGCAGTCACCGTCGACCCCGATGTCGCCCGCGAAGACGGCGCCCTGTTGCTGGTGACCGGACACCCGGTGGTCGCCAAGGCCGCCGAGAGCGTTCTGGCCGCGGGCGACACCGGCACCCTCACCCTGGCCGCGCCGCGCTCCGTGCCGCCCGATGCCGCCACGTTGCTGTCCAAGGCCCGCGAGCATCTGCCGGTCGACCACGGTCGCCTGGATCCGCGCGCCGGCGCCACGCCCGAGCGGGCCCTGCGGCCGGTACTGCGCGTGGGCGCCCTGGTGGGCTACGAGCTCTCCGCGGAGAACCACTTCCAGGAGCAGGTCGAGGTGTTCGTCGACGTACCCAGCCGCCTGCGGGTGCCGACGAGGGTCAGCGAGCGCCTCGCCCGCACCGGCCATGACCCCCGTGCCGAGACCGCGCTGCCGGTCGGGCTCGCCGCCGCCGTGGACCACGCCTCCACCAGCCGGCCGGACCTGGCCGCGGCCCTCGCCGAGGCCCACCGGATGCTGGAGGCCGCCGCCGTGCTGCGCCGTGACGGGCTGGCCGGGCAGATCGGCGACGCGTACGCCAAGGAGCGCGTCCGCGCCGAGGCGTACTACGCCGCCGCCGTGGACTCCTTGGAGCGCCGTGCCGCCACCGCGCCCGAGGACCGCGCGGCGCTACTGCGCGCCCGCATCGAGAGCACCCGTGAGGAGCGCGCCCGCCGCCTGGCCGAGATCGCCGAAAAATACCGTGCCCGCCACACGCTCACTCCCTACCGGCTGCACCTGCTGAGAGTCCCGGTGCTGCGCTTCGCGCTGGATGTCCGCAGGGGCGAGCGGCGCTATCCGCTGGACCTGGACTGGCTGCTGCCCGCCGGAGAGTTCGCTCCACTGCGCTGCCCGGCCTGTGCCCAGAGCGGTGCGCCGCTGGTCGCGGCCAAGACCCACCTGGGCTGCGCCGGGTGTCTGGCCCCCAAGCACCCCACCCCGGTTCCAGCCCCGCAGTCCGTACCGCCGCCCCGCGACGGCGCCGCCGCATCCGCATCCGCATCCGCCGAAGGCGCGGTGGCGCCGGTGCGTGCGGGCGCCACCGTTGCCGCGGGGCCGCCGGCCGCACGAAAGCCCGAGGCCGCAGGCGGCGCCGCACCGCGGAGCGGGGGTGGAGCGAAGGCCGGGCGAACCGCCGAGGTGTCCGCAGCGCGCGCTGCCTCCTCCCGCCCCGGCTCCCGGCCCGCCACACTCGGCCACGCCCCGTCCCCGCCGCAGCGCCGATCTGTCGATCCGCAGACCCTGGACAAGCGCGCCTTCACCTTCTGGGAGCACGCCGCAGGCGGCGACCGCCGCAAGCTGGAGCGGCTGTGCGCCCCGGATTCGCCCGCCGCCGCCCTGCTGCGGCTGTACGGCGCGGCCGGGCCGCTGTACGGGATCGGCGTCGACTCCCGGGAGCGGGTGGAGTCCTGCAGCGCCGCGGTCCTCCCCGCCGAGGGGCGACGCGGCTGGGACAGTGCGGGAGGCGAGGTCCGCACCGACCGGGGACGCCATGACTACCTGCTGCGCTGGTCCCTCGGGCCCGACCGGCTGATCGTTGAGGTCCTGCCCCACCGGACTCCCTACGCGATGAACGCCAGCACCATGATGGCGCGCTACCGCGTGGGCGGTACCGAGCAGGCCACCCGCCTCCCGCGCCCCCGGGCCGAGCTGGAGCCGGTCGCCCACCTGCTGTGGCAGCGCACCCCGGCCCGGCACGGGGCGCACCTGACCGCGCGCGCCCTGGCCTCCTGGTGGCGGCTGGCCGACCCGCAGCTGCTGCTGGAGCGTTACCCTGCTGCGGTCCTCGCTGCCGCCACCGAGCGGTCCGCCTGCTACTGGAGCGGTGTCGGCGGGGGCGGTTACGGCGACGCGGCACGGCTGTGGCAGGTCCCCGAGGCCGACCTGCGCAAGGCCGGCACGCACCTGCAGCGCCTGCTGAAACTGACCCAAGACCAGCCCTGGTAGCCGCGCACCGCGCCCGGCCCGATCGGCCGGGCCGGTCCGTGCTGGCCGAGCGCGCGATGCCGCAGCTGGCCCGCTGGGAGTCCCGTTTCGGCTGGACGCGGACCGGGGGCCCGTGCCCTGGTCGGCGAGTCTCTGACCGAGCTGCCCGGGCACGAGGAACTGCACGCGTTCGCCGCCGAGATCGGGGCACCGCTGCCAGCCCGGGCACAGGGGGAGGCAGGGCGATTCTCCCGCTGAACGGACTCCGAGCCCACAGGCCTGTCCTGCTGCAGCGGGTCCAGGGCGGTCACGATGATCGGGACGACCGACGTCACGTGGTCGGCTCAGGAGGGGGCCTCCGCCGCCCCCGCGGGCGGGTGGCGCCTCACAGCTCCCGCGCCTGGTCGCGGATCGAGGCGTCGCCGACGTCGCTGACGGACACTACGGCAACCGGCGGACAGCGCTCACGCAGAGGCATACTGGGCGCATGGAGTCTCGGGTGCGGTACGCGGAGATCCGGCCCTACACGGTTCCGGAGACGCTGGAGGAGTTGGCCGGTCCGGCAGACGGGGTGGTTGTTCTGCCGACCGTGCTGGACTGGACGCCGAAGCGCGTCTACGACCTGTCGGACGACGTTGACCTGCGGATGCTCTATGAGACGGTCATCCGGGAGGCCATGCATGTGGAGGAACTGCGGAAGTTCCTGGAACCAGTGCTGCTCTCGGCCGTGTGGCAGAGGCTGTGGCTTCCGCCGCGCGCGCGATTGATGTGGGAAGGGCGATTCCCGCGACTGGCCCGCAGGGCTGCGTAGTATCCACCCGCATGGATCCCTTTCACGCCCGACTCGCCCGTATCGGTCTTGGAACCGCCGCGAGATACGGCTTCGTCCTGGCCGGCGGGTACGCGGTTCAGGCGCACGGGTTCCTGGAACGGTTGTCGGATGATGTCGACCTCTTCACGGACATCGCTGACCCGGTCGCCTTCTCCGAGGCCGTCGACGCGGTGGCTGCGACCTACCGGGCGGCGGGCCTCACCGTTGAGGTGGAGAAGTCCGGTGGGGTGTTCGCCCGGTTCGCGGTTGGTGATGAACAGGGGCGCATGGCGAAGGTGGAACTTGGGTGCGACTGGCGGGCTCGCCCGCCTGCCGTGTTGGAGATCGGCCCGGTCCTCCACCCCGATGACGCGGTGGCCAACAAGGTGACCACGCTGTTCGGACGGGCCGCGCCACGGGATTACCTCGACGTGAATGCCGCGCTCGCCTCCGGGCGGTACTCGGGTGGGCGGCTGCTGCAGTTGGCGTCGGAGCACGACGCCGGGTTCGATCCGCGCTACTTCGCCCAAGCGCTGCGGGCGGTCGACCGTTGGCCGGACCGGGAGTACGAGGCCTACGGTGTCGATGGCGACCATGTGGAGGACATGCGCCGACGGTTGCGCGCCTGGGCGGCTGAGATCCTCGATGAACGGCTCGACGAGAGATGACCCAGCCAGCTGGTGTTGACCCTGAGCACCCACAGGCGCGGGCGACTTCGCCGGCTACGGCGTCTCCGGCACCCGAGCAGGGGGACACGGTGACCGAACCCAGCGAAGGGGCGCTTGTCGAGGTCCTACAGTGACCTCCGTTCGTCTCTCGGCCCGGTTGACAGCATCGTCGGGAGCCCAGCTCCGGTCTCGCTGGTGTGACGGTGACAACCCCTCCGGTGGACAGCCGGTGGACAGACGCCTTTGGACGGTGCATCACGGGGTGACACGGATCAACCTGCTGCACATGCTCTGATCAGGAAAAACATCACTGAGCGGCACGGCGAGGCGCCAGGCAACACGAACGCTCATGGTCTCGTAATGCGTAGGTCTCGGGTTCGAATCCCGAAGGCGGCCCTGAGGAACCCCAGGACTCACTCGCCGTGACCTGGGGTTTCTTGTTTTCGTTGACCTTGGAATCCGGGCCGATCGGGCACGTGCGGTCTGTGCGTCGCAATGCGTAGGTCTGGAGTTGACGACCAGTGGCGATTGCGGATTGCGGGGCTGTGACCTCGGCATTTGCTCATGGCTGGCGGTCTCCCCGGCCCCGTCCGGTGCGAGCTGGTGGCCATTTGGTGGCCAGGCGTGCAGAGGCCGTGCAGACGGCTCCCCGGTCAGCCTCGCGGTTTCTCGCATGAGAGTTGTGCCATCCGGACAATCGCGCGATCGGCCGAGTTTTCCTGGGGCGTTGGACGACGCGCTGCTTTACTTATCGGTGGTCCCAACATGGAGAACGTCCCGTCGCGGATGAAGGGCCCTTCGCGAGAGGTGGATGACCAAGTTCCGCATCGTCCACGCCCTGGTCGGTGGCTTTCAAGCGTCGGCAGGAGGCACCGGAGGCACACGGGTACGTATTGCTGGTCCGGCCGCTCTAATCCAACCCGCCGGACAAGGGGCAGCGGGCTACTCGTCGTCGGGCAGGGGCGCTCCTGCCGCTCGCAACTGCTCACGGACGTCCCAGCCGTAGGCGTGAGCCAGGTCCTCGCCCGCGTAGTTCAGGACCTGGTCGCCTTCGTGGTAGCCCTCGCAGGCGGCGAGTCCGTCGAGCACGCCCAGAGCGATCTCGCGGGCGGCACCGGTGAACCCGAGGCCCAGGCGGCGGGTGATGTCCTGCTTGTACGGCTCGAGGGCTTCTCCCACCAGGCTGCCCGCCGCCTCGTACACCTCGACGTATCCGAATCCCGGCTGGTGCCCGGTACGCAGGTCGTTGATCTCCAGTTCCCGCAGGGCGTCTTCGACCATGACCGCGGTTTCCTGCCGCAGCCCTTCGGTGTCCGCCCGCCGCGCACGGCCGTACCGTGCCGGGCCCGGGCTGTCGAGGAGGGCGACCGCCAGCCGTCCCACGTCAGCCCGCAGTTCAGGCCGCTCGGCGAGCAGGGACTCGAGTACCTGCCCCTTCTCGGCCGCGGTCAACTGAGCGTACGCGTTCTGCGGATCGACCGTGTCCGTGTCCCGCGCGGGAGCCGGCGCCCAGCGGAGACCGGAGGCGATGGCGTCGAGAGCGAGTGCCACCGCGTGCGGGCAGAGTGTGGTGACCCTGGCGTCCGCGCAGTGGCATTCGCCGGTCAGACGGCGGTTGACCACGCCCACCCAGACGTCGTACGTCCCACTGTCCGTGGTCACCGAGCCGCTCGCGCCGCCGTCGGTGGCCACGGTGTCCGAGACCGTGTCCGCGTCCCTCAGCCGCTGCCCGGCGCGGAAGGACTCGTCGGTCGTGGACGTCTTCACGGCTGTCTCGTTCACTACGGCTGCCATGTCCGTCATCCAACAACACCGCCACCGTACGACGCTACCGTTCCCGGTGCCGCAGGGGTATGACGGTGCGGGGCGTACGGCCGGGCAGGACAGCGGCCTGGGTGGGAGGTCTGACAGGATCCTGGGGTGACCCGTTTCAGCTCCGCGCTCACCGATCATCTGCGCGATATGCCGGCCCAGGCCCTCGCCGACATGCTCCGGGCCCGTCCCGACGTCGCGGCCCCACCACTGCCGGCGCTCCCCGAGCAACTCGCGGTCCGGCTTGCCGATCCCGACCGTGTCCAGGCCGCCGAAGAGTGTCTGAGCCGCCCCGAGGCGCAGGTGTTCGAAGCCGCCTGGGCCTGTGCCGCCGAGATCGTGGACCCTCATGTTCCCACCGGCGGGAGGCGTGGTCCGTGGCCGAGGGTGGAGAGCGAGGCGGTGCTGCTCGCGCTCTTCGAGGACGTGTCCGCACTGCTCGGAGCCACCGGGCGGAAAGCAGCTGCCGATGTGGCGTTCTTCGTGGACAGGCTCGCGCTGCGTGGTCTGGTCGCGGCCGCGCCCGAAGGGCTGCGGTTGCATCCGGCGTCGCGCGGACGATACGCCGCTGCGTTGGGTCTCGACGGTCGTGTGCTGCCCATGCTGGAGGCTCTCAACGCGGACGAGGTGCGGGTGATCGCCCGGAATCTCGGTGCCAAGGTGACCGGTCTGAGCAAGGGACCGCTCGTCGAGGTCACCGCGGCGCTCTTGAGTGACGGCGCCCGGCTGGGGACTCTGCGTGCTGCCGTACCCGAGGAATGCCGGGAGCCGGCCGAGCTGATGCTGGACGCTCTCATCGATACCGGCCGGTGGGACGGCTACGTACAGTACGAGACACTGCGCCGGAACCCGTCGCCGCGGCTGTCCCCCGAGGGGTTGGCCCAGTGGTGGCTGCGGGTCCACGGCCTCGCCTTCGGTGGCGGTCACCGTCATCTGCGGATGCCCCGTGAGGTGGCGCTGGCACTGCGTGGTGAGGACTACCGGGCCCCGTTCACCCCGACCGCACCGGCACTCGCCTCGGCGCCGCAGCAGATGGCGCGGGTGACCCGGGAGGGCGCGGCCGCGGCCGCCACCGCTGTCCGCCGTGTCGACGACGTGCTGCGTACGGCTGTCGAAGCCCCGGTCCCCTTGTCGAAGGACTCCTCCGGTGTGGGAGCCAGGGAACTGAGCCGCCTGGCCAAGACCCTGGGCTGTCCGCGGACCGAGACGGCCTTCTGGCTCCACCTCGCCGTCCACGCCGGACTGCTCTCCCCCGTGGGCCGGGGACTGTGCCCCGCTTCCGGCTACGAACGATGGCGGCGTGGTACGCCCGCGGCCCGCCTGGCGGCCCTGCTCCGATCCTGGCCCACCCTGCCCGCGTTGCCCCTGCTCGTGGGTCCTGAAGCCCCGGCCCTTCTGTCGGACGAGGCCGAAAGGGCAGGAGCCGCGGGCGCTCGGCAGGCGCTGACCGAGGTGCTGCGGGCCCTGCCCGAGGGCCATGGCGTCCATGAGGACGAGGACGAGCTCGTGGCCGCCGTGGTCTGGGGATGCCCGAAGCCTTTTGACGCTCCCGGAGACGAAGAGCTGGCCGGGCTGCGCCGTCGGCACTGCGCGTCGTACGCGCGCTACGAGGCGGACCGGGGGCTCGAGTCGGGCTGGGGCGGCGACGATTACGGGGACGAGGACTACTTCGAGCTCAACGGCGACGACTGCGACTGCGCGGGCTGCTACAAGGCCGCAGCCCTGTTCGCCGCCTCTCCCCGGCCCGCGGATCTGATTGCGGCGCTGTGCGCGGAGGCCACCCTGCTGGGGGAGGCGGAGAGCGGAGCCGCGTCGGTCACCCGACGTCCACCGGCCGGGGAACCCGCCGCGGACAAGGACGATCCGGTCGAGGACATGGCCGTACCCGACCCCTTGCGATGGGCGCACGCCCTGCTGGCGGCGGGCGATACGGAGCCACCCGTCCTGCGCGGCCGTGCGCCGCACATCGCCCGGGCCGCACCGGACCTCGCGGCACGGGACTGCGTGCGGCTCGCCGACGCCATCGAGGACGGCAGACCGGTACGACTACAGGTGCGTGGCCAGGGTTCTGTCATCGCTCTGGCACGGCCCGTCCTGGTGATGGACAGCTACGTCAGCACCCTCGCTCCGGACGGCACCGAGGACTACGGCGAGATCCACCCGCTGTCTCAGATTCTGCGGGTGCTGCCGGCGGGGGATTCCCGGAAGAACACGGACGGAGAAGGAGAAGGACATGGTCATGGATGACAGCTCAGCGGAGCGGCTCAGGGACCTGGTGGCGGAGGCGACCGTCGACGCCCATGACGAGGAGGAACAACTCATGGGTCTGTACACCATGCTCGAGGAGGAGTTGGTTCTTCCCTTCACGACGCAGGTGCTCGGCCTCGACGTGCGCGTGGAGGAGATCACTTTGCGCGCGGGTGGTGGTGTGGTCGTCCTGTGCCGGCACGGCGGACATGAGCAGGCGATCGCGATCCTCGACCTGCCCCTTCCGGAGCCCCGCCCGGAGGGATCCGAATGGATCGAGGCATACCGTTACTGGGCCCCGTAGGAGCCGGGCGCCGAAGTGCGCCGATAGGCTTGCCCGATGAACGAGGTTCTCCCATCCGGTCAACCAGCCACGCCGTACACGAAGTTCCGCACCGCGCTGGGTGGTGATCCTTCCGCGGCCGAGTGCGAGCGGTGGGCTATACAGCATCCCGGAGATCCGGAGGAGCCGTGCGCCCTGGTGGACGCCGGCTGGGCCACGGTGCGAAGCGGCGGCGACGGGGAACGCGCCCTCGCGCTGTTCCGTCGAGCGGCGGAGTTCGGCGGCGAGTTCGGGCGCGACGGGCGGGTCGGCGTGATCGACTGCCTTTATACGGCGGGACACGAGGCGGAGGCCGATACCGCGGAGCGGGCGTTGCGGCTGGAACTGGCTTCCCTCCCACTCGAGACCGCCGTACTCCGGATCTACGACGACATGGTCGAGGTGCTGTGCGAAGCGGAACGGAGCGAGCTCGCGTTGGAGTGGTGCCGGATGGCCCTCGACCGCGTCGGTGGACGTCCCGAGGGGCCGGAGCTGACCGCGTTCCGCCGCCGGGCGCTCATCGACCGCGGCATCCTGCGCCGTGAACTCGGCATCGACCTGGACGAGGAGGACCTGGCGGCCGAGGCCGAGGCCGACGCCTCGGTCAGAGAGGTGAGCGAACTTGTCCGGGAGCGGCTCGACGCGCTCTCCGCCAGGTCGGGGCCGGGTCTGCCGGATGCCGGGGAGGCGTTCGACTCCGTGGTGCTGCGCTGGGCAAGGCAGGACTTCGAGCAGGTGCGGGAGCGCTGGCCGGAGCCGACCGCGCACTACGGTGACGACTACGACGCGTATGCCGCCCGGATCCAGCGGGAGGCCCGCGGCTACGACGAGGCCGGCGCCGCCCGTGTGCATCTGGTCGTCGGCACCCTGGTCGATTTCGAGGCGTACGCCCTCCGTGAGGGGCGCGACCCGGCCGGTCAGGAGACGCGCCAGGAGTACGGCGAGTGGCGTTCCGTGGCCCACCCGGAGCAGACACTTCTCTGGCCGCCGGCCCGCAACGGACCGTGCTGGTGCGACTCGGGCCGAAAGTACAAGAAATGCTGCGGCAGCCCGGCGAAGAACTGATCGGCGGGGCCGGGAGAGGACGGCGATCCGCCTGACCCCGCCACATCGCGTGGTGCCGGAGCAGCGGTTTCGCAAACGATGGCCGGCACCGTTCCCGGCCCGGGGCGTCCGCGGGTGTGGACTACGCTCGGTCGCCGTGTCGATGAGCCGGATGAACCGCGAGGAGTTCTTCGCCAAGCTGGCTGGGCTGGATGAGGAGCGCCTGAGGAAGGCGTTGTGGAACCTGTACCGGCGGGGTGCCGCGCCGGTGCGGGAGCGGATCGAGGCGGAGATCGCCCCGGCTCCGCCCGCCCTCGTGTGCGGCCTCGGGAGGAGGTCCCCGATCCGGTGCGGGTGCGCGAGGGGGTGCGCGAGTTCGTCGCGTTGGCGCGGGCCAGCTCGTACCTCGCGGGGGTCCACCGGGTCTCGCCCAAGGAGCGGCCCCGCTGGCGGTTCACGTTCCGCCTCTTCCGGTACGAGTCGACTCGTGAAACCGCCGCTACGCAACTGCTCGAAAGCCGCCGCCACGTCGTCGGGAATCTCCTGGTCGATGACACAGGTGGTGATCTGGGCTGCGTTCACGCGGGCCATGAGGGCGCCGACGAGCGTGCCGCCGAGTCTGCGGGGCAGGGCGAAGTGCCGGGTCAGGTCCATGGGTCCAGCGTGCCCCCGGGCTGGTCGTGTCGATGCCGGATCGGCGCCGATCCTGGGGGGCATCAGGGTCGACCCCTACGCGTGCGCGGGCGCCGCCAGGGCCGCCCCGACTGTCCACCCGCCATCGGTCCGCCTCGCCGGCGGCTGAATCCCTAGACTGTGTGCGTGTCGGTGTTTCCAGGAGTGGGCGCGGAGGACGGAGGTGCGCGATGACCGTCACTGAGGATCGGCCGCAGATGCTGGCCGAGGAGTTCGAACGCATTGCTGCTGCTGCTGAGCGCGAGGGCGTTCGGCTGGAGTTCGTCCACGGGAAGCTAGGGGTCAAAGCCGTGCCGGACGGGGATCACGACGAGATCATCCGCTGGGTTATGGAGCACTGCATGCAGCAGCGCTCGGACCTGTGGCTCTACCCGGAACGCGGCTTGAAGGTGGAGACCTACCGCAGAGGCCATGCGAAGCCGGACGGAGCCTTGGCGCCCAAGGGCAGTTTCGCCGGCCAGGGGGAGTGGGCGGTGGCTGACCAGGTAGTGATGGTGGTTGAGGTGACGTCGTACGACACCGACACCGACAAGCGGGACCGGGAGGACAAGCCGCGCGCGTATGCGGAGACCGGCATCCCGGTGTACTTGCTGATCGACCGGGACTCCTGTGAAACGCTGGTGTACAGCGAGCCCGATGACGGCTCTTACGGCAACATCGCCCGGCGTTCCTTCGGCAAGACGATCGCACTGCCTGCTCCAGTGGGGATCACTCTGGACACCGAGCCGTTGAAGGACTGGGTGCGCTGACGTGGGCGGTGCGGACTTCGTAGGACGGGCCGGCTTTGAGGTCAGGTGATCAAGCTGATGGCGCGCCTGCGGGGTGCTTGTGGGGAAGCGACAAGCCCTGTACATCGCCCTCCAGTCCCTGCGGAAGCCGGTTCGGTGGCCGCCTGGTGGCCGGACGCCTTTGGACGGTGCATCACGGGGTGGCACGGCCCAACCTGTCGTATGTGCTCTGACCAGGCAGAATGTCACTGGATAGCACGACGAGGCACCACACAACATGATCACTCATGGTCTCGTAATGCGTAGGTCTCGGGTTCGAATCCCGAAGGCGGCTCTCTGGTGAACCCCAGGTCGGGCCTCTGACCTGGGGTTTCTTGTTTTGGTTGACCTTGGAATTCGGGCCGATCGGGCACGTGCGGTCTGTGCATCACGATGCGTGGGTGTGGAGTTGGCGGCCAGTGGCGGTTGCGGACTGCGGGGCTGTAACCTCGGCATTTGTTCATGGCTGTCGATCTCCCTGGCCCCGTCCGGTTCGAGCTGGTGGCCATTTGGTGGCCAGGCGTGCAGAGGGTGTGCAGATGGCTCCTCGGTCAGCCTTGCGGATTTCGCATGGGAGTTGTGCCATCCGGACAATCGCGCGGTCGGCCGGGTTTTCCTGAGGCGCGGGCGACGACGCGCTGCCTCACCATCGGCCGTCCCGGCGAGACGAGCTGTATCGCATCGTCGGTCCACCTCGTCGCCAGCCGCCCGGGCCACTTCCGCGGTCGTCCCGGCTATGTCTTCGGCATCCCCGTCGACTCCATGAACGGCATCCTGGACGCGGCCCAGTGCTACCTGGCCTGGCTCGGTGCGCAGGGCACCTTCGGCACTGTGCACCCCTGGGCGGCCGTCGTTGCCGGTGACCTGGCCCAGCGCATCCGGTGGCGGACGCCTGGGGCCCGGCCGAGGGGCGGGACGGCTGCTGTGGATGTGCGAGCGGACGGGCGTGTACGCCGCGGGCGCGGGCCGCGCGCCACATCTCGGTGATCCAGCTGTGGAACGGTGCGACCACCACCCCTCACAGCGGCGACGGTGAACACTCTGCTTCTGTCGGCCGGCGACCCGTCCGATCTGTCGGCGGGGTGCACAGGAGCGGTGGTCTTCACACCCGGGGGCCGGCTGGGGACGGGATAACTCGGGGCGTACGCGGAGATCCGCCTCTGAGCCGGCCGCAGGGCGGGTCTCCACCACGGCCACTGCCCGGTAGCCGCGTGAAGCGGGCGCAAGGTAGCACAGGTGGCGCGGGCCGGGGAGCGGCTTACACGCACCGGTCGGGATACGGCACACTGGTGCGGGTCCGATGGTCTCCAGCCGGACGAATATCAGCTGAAGCACGGGAGGCCGAAACATCCGTGAGTGACAAATCCGACGCTCCGGAGCCGCACGCTCCGGACCCCGTCGACGAGGGCGCGTTCGGTATCGACGCGTTCTCCCTCGACGACCGGCTGCGGCTGTTCCACTTCGCCGCCGCCGAGAAGCGCCACGAGTACCTGTGGCTGCTGCGGGCCTTCGACCGCGGACGCGCCAACTACCAGGTGCTGCTGCACGCCTCGGACGCGGTGGGGCTGCTGGAGCGGTTCGCCGTCGACCACCCCGCCGCGGGCGCCGTGGGTGGCTCGGCCGGCGTTCAGTCGTTGCTCGACGCGCTCGCGGAGTGGCAGGTGCTGGACCGGTCGTACGACGGGACGCGCGCCGCGAACCTCGCCGAGTACCGCAACCGCCACTACGTGTACCAGTTCACCCAGGCCGGATACCGGGCGTATCGGGCCGTGGAGGACGTGCTCGGCGCGAGTCTGGAGGACGCCCAGCTCTCCCGCCTCGTCTTTTCCGACATCCTCGGCGACCTGCGCGCGCTGGCCGAGGCCAACGCCGCGGGCGACGGCGAAGAGGTGTACCGCAAGCTCGGCCGCCTCGACTCCGTGCTGAACGAGATGGCCCAGCGCGCCGCCCGCTTCTACCTCATGCTGGGCGACCTGGCGCGCACCAACGACACCCGGCCCGAGGTGTTCCTCGCCCATAAGGACACGCTTCTCGCGCACATGCGGGAGTTCACCGCCGAGCTCGGCCGCTACGCCCCGCTGCTCGCCGAAGCGGTCGAGAAGGCCGCGGCCACCGGTGTGGACCGCATGATCGAGTACGCGGCCGAAGCCGACGAACGGCTCTTCCGCAGCCCCGCCGAGCGGCTGGCCGACTGGCGGCACCGGTGGGACGGCATCGTCCACTGGTTCGCCGAGCGCGAGCACAGCGAGACCGAGCGGCTGCAGGACGCCACCGTCACCGCGATCCGCTCCGTCCTCGCCCTGCTGCGCCGGGTCACCGAGGCGCGCCGGGGCGGGGTGAGCCGTGAGAGCCAACTGCGGCATCTCGCCCAGTGGTTCACCTCCTGCGAGAGCGACGAGGACGCGCACGCCCTGTTCCAGGCGGTCTTCGGGCTCGGCGCGCCCCGCCACATCGCCGTCCCGTACGCAGACCCCGAGCGGATCCCGGGGCGTACGTCCTGGTGGGAGGCCGAACCGGTCGAACTCGCCCGCACCCTGGTCCAGTCCGGCCGCACCCCCGCCCTGTACGGCCCCGGCCGCATCGACCGCGACGACGACCGGCGGGCCCTGCTCCGCGCCGAGCAGCTCAAGGAACAGGCCGAGCGGCGCGGTGCCGCGAACTCCCTCGCGTCGGACGGGGTGTACGGCCGGACGCTCGACGAGCCCGAGACGCGGGCGCTGCTCGCCTTGCTGGATGCGGCCCTCGCCGCCCAGGTCCCCGCCAGCCGCCGGGTCACCGCGGCCTCCGGTGCCGCCCACGGGGTACGGCTCACCCTCACCCCCGCCGAGGGCTCCACCACCGTCGACACCGTGCGTGGCCGCCTCCATCTCGACGGGCTGCGCCTGGAAGTCACCGCATGAGCGAGGTCACCGCATGAGCCGTGTCGCCGAGGGCGTCTCCCCGCTCGAACTCGCCGACTACCAGAAGGCGGTACGGCTCGTCCTGCGGCATTCGCTGGTCACGCCCGGGTACCCGGACAGGGCGGCGCTGGCTACCGTGCGCCGCTGGGCGGACCAGCTGCGCACCGATCTGATGGAGGTGCTCGGGTACCGGCTCGTGACCACAGCCGACACCGCCCGGCTGCAGCGCGCCCAGGACGGACTGGACGCCACCCGCCCGGCCCTCACCCGCGCGGGACGGCCCTTCGACCGGCGCCGCTACGCCTACCTCGTCCTCACCCTCGCGGCGCTGGGCCGCCACGGCGCGCAGGTGGCGCTGGGGGAACTCGCCGACGCGGTCGCCGCCGACGCCGTACGCATCGACGGACTAGGCCTGGACACCGCGCGCAAACCCGACCGGGACGCCTTCGTCGACGCCGTCACCTGGCTCACCGAGCGCGGCGCGCTCACCCTCGCCGACGGCTCCGCCACCGCCTGGGCCGGCGACCCCGAACGCGCCGAGGCCCTGTACGACATCGACCGTGAGATTCTCCTCGCCGTCCACCACCCGACCCGCGTGCTCCAGCACCTGACCTCGGTCACCTCGCTCCTCGACTCCTCCGGCGCGATGGGTCTGTCCGCCGGCCGCGCCGCCCAGCGTCGCGACCAGGCGCGCCGCGCCCGCCGCCTGGTACTGGAGAACCCGGTCGCGTACTACGCCGACGCCGACGCCGAACTTCTGGGCCAGTTGCGGGCCCCCGCCCTCACCGAGGACCTGGAGCGGCTGACCGGGCTGAGGGCGGAGCGGCGGGCCGAGGGGGTGGCGCTCATCGACACCTCCGGCAGGCTGTCCGACCTCCGCTTCCCCGGCGGCGGTACGGTCGCGCAGGCCGCGCTGCTGCTCGCCGCCCGGATCAGCGCCGCCGTGCAGCGGTCCGGACGGCACGCTCTCCAACTGCTGCCCGCGCCCACCGCCGCCGAACGCCTCGTGGCCCGCGCCCGGCGTATCGACGGCGCTCTGCCGTCGCGGGGGATGGTCGCCGAACTCGCCGAGCTGGATGAGGAGTTGGTGTACGAGGTGTCCGGCGACGCGGCTCAGGAGCCGGCGGAGGCCCGGTATCCCTTCGTCACGGACTCCTGGCTCCGGGGGAGGCTCAAGGAGATCACCGCCGAGTACGGCGCGGGCTTCGCCGCCGACCTGCGCGGTGACCCGGACCGGCTGCTCGGCCAGGCGCTCGGCCTGCTGGCCGCCATGTCGCTGATCGTCCGGGTCGACGGTGGGGCCCTCGCCCTTCCCCTCCTCGCCCGCTACCGCGGGGTCACCGCCCGGGTGAAGACGCGTAGCGCCCTCCAACCACCGCCCCAGACCGTCCTGTTCGCTGATGACACCGCCAAGGACCCGACTCCGTGAGCACCCCCGTTCCCCTCCTGTCCGCCCGGTTCGTCCCCACCCGTGCCGGGATCATCAACCTGTGGGACTACCGGGACGAGGAGTTCTCCTTCGCCGGTGGCTGGCTGGTGCTGCGCGGGCCCAACGGATCGGGCAAGACCAAGGCCCTCGAAGTCCTCTTCCCGTTCGTCCTCGACGGCCGTATCGACCCCAAGCGGCTCAACCCGTTCGCCGCCGAGGACCGCACGATGAAGTCCAACCTGCTCTTCCGCGGGCAGGACAGCGCGCTCGGCTACGTCTGGATCGAGTTCACCCACGGGGAGACCGGCCAGGCCGTGACCTGCGGCATCGGGCTGCACGCCCAGCGGCACCGCGACACGCCTGCTCGCTGGCACTTCGTCGCCGAGGGCCGGGTCGGCGAGGACTTCTCCCTCCTCACCGACGACGACCGGCCGATGACGAAGAAGCAACTCGCCGCCGAACTCGGACGCGAACTGATCGCCTCCACGGCCGACTACCGTGCCGCCGTCGACCAGCGCCTGTTCGGTCTCGGCCCGGAACGGTACGAGCAACTGCTCACCCTGATCCTCACATTGCGCCGTCCGCAGCTGGCCAAGAACCTCGACCCGGCCAAGCTCTCCGACACCCTTACGGCCGGTCTGCGACCGCTGGACGACGACCTGATCGCCGAGGCGGCCCGCTCGTTCGACGACATGGAGTCCGTGCAGCGCACCCTGGAGGGGCTGGTCGCCGCCGACGACGCCACACGCGCGTTCCTCGCGAGCTATTCCACCTATCTGCGGGTCCACGCCCGTGCCGCCGCAGACCGGCTCACCGCCCGCCGCGCCGAGTCCGCCGAGCGCGCCGCCACGCTGCGCACCGCCACGGCGGACCTGGCGGCGGCCCGCGAGCAGCAGGCCACCGCCGAGATGCGCGCCGAGTCCGCCGACGCGGCGCTCGCCGCCCAGCGCTCCCGGCTCGACCAACTGCGCTCCTCCGCCGCGTACCAGGCCGTCGAGCAGCTGGCCGACCTGGAACGCCTGGTGCGCACCTGCGAACAGACCGCTCGGCAGGCGACCGCCGAGCGTGAACGCCGTACGGCCGCCACCGGCCGTGCCCGCGCCGAGGCCGAACATGCCGCGCGGCTGGCCGCGGAACTCGACGCCGCCGTCTCCCGGGACGCCGCCGCCGTCGCAGACCACGCCCACACCGCCGGCCTCCCGTGGACCCCGGCCGACGCCGAGCCCGCCCGCATCGTCGACCGCTCCGCCGCACTCGCCGCCGCCCGCCACGACGGCGTCCGGGCCGTGCGTGCCGCCCAGCAGGCGGCACGAGGCGCCGAGCAGACCCGTGACCTCGCCCGGGTCTCACTCGACCGTGCGCAGGAGGCCGTCACCGCGGCCGAGACCGCGGAGACCGCCACCGAGTCGGCTCTGGAATCCGCCCGCGAACAGGCCCGCACGGCGCTCGGCCAGTGGACGAGCGCCCATGGCACGCTTCTCCCGAAGGCCGGTGCCGCCCGGCTCGCCGAGGCCCTCGAACTCACCGGCGAGGCCGAGGCGGTCACGCTCGCCGACGCCTTCGCCGAGGCCACCGCACCCGCTGTGCAGGAGCTGCGCGACACCCTCGCCTCCCTGCGCGCCCGGCGCACGGACGTCGAGCACAGCCGCGCCGAGACCGAGGCCGAACGCGACCGGATCGCCGCGGAACACGACGACGCCCCGCCCCCGGCCCGGGGCCGTAGCATGGACAGGGCGCTTCATGACGGCATCCCGCTGTGGCGGCTCGTCGACTTCGACGGAGAGCTGACGGTACGCCAGCAAGCCGGTCTGGAAGCGGCCCTGGAGGCGTCGGGTCTCCTCGACGCCCTCGTCACCGCCGAAGACACCCCCGTGGAGGCCGGACACAGTGAGGGCTACCTCCGTGCCGGCGCCCCGGTGAACGGCCCGAGTCTCGCCGACCTCCTGCGCCCCGAGATCCCGGAGAACCCCCAGGGCGCGGCGGCCATCCCGACCGCCGCGCGGATCGCCGCCGTGCTGCGTTCCGTCGCCGTCAGGGGCGACCTCGACGCCGGCATCCCGCACATCGGCCCCGACGGCCGGTACGCGGCCGGGGTCCTGGTCGGCGCCCACACCAAGGAGCACGCCGAGTACGTCGGCGCGACCGCCCGCGCTCGTCGGCGCGCGGCCCGGATCGCCGCCTGCGAGGCGCTGTTGGCCGAACTCTGCGCCCAGCTCGATGAGTTGGCGCACGTCCAGGCCCGCACGGACGCCGCGCTGGAGGCGCACGCCGCCGCCCGCGCCGCCCTGCCCCGCACCACCGGCATCACCCAGACGCTGCGCGAACTCGACCGGGCCGCGGCGAGGCTGCGCGCCACCCGTGACGCCGCCGACGCCGCCCAGGGCTCGTACGACGAGTCGGTGGCCGCCTGCTCGGTCGCCGAGCGCGCCCTGCGCCGCACCGCGGCCGAGCACGCGATCGAGACCGAGCGTGTCGACGCCGTCGAGACTGCCACCCGCGCCTTCGAGACGGCGGTCCGTGAACTGGCAGCCCGCCGCCGCGAACACGCCCGCCAGAGCGAGGCGGCCGAGGCCGCAGCCGACCGGCTCGGCGCCGCCGCGGAGGACGAGGAGGCGGCGGCGGACACCGAGCGTGCTGCACGCCGCCGGCACGCGGAGGAGGCTGCGGGACTTGAGGCCCTCCAGGAAGCCGTCGGGGCCGAGGCGCGGGAGGTGATGCGTCAGGTGCAGGACGCCGAGGACGGGATCGACGCCCTGGTCCGGGAGGCCGAGGCGGCCCGAACCGTCCAGCACACCGCGATCGCGGGCACCGCGGCGGCCGAGGCCCGCCGTACGGCCGCCGCCGAGGCCGGGGCGGTCGCCGAGGCGGAGGAGAAGGACACCGCCCGCGGTCTGCGCCCGTACGCCGCCCGTGAACTCCTCGACCTCCTGCGCTGCCCGTCGCACCTTGCCTGGCCCGCCCAGGAGGCCGACTGGGCCGGTGGGGCACTACCGTCGGCCGTGGCCGCCGTACACGAGGCGATCCTCTCCGCGACCCGCGACCTCACCCCCACCGAGACCAGCCTCAAGCAGTCCGTCACCCGTCTCACCAGGGCGCTGGACGACCTGCAGGCGCAGCTCGCCGCCGCCGGACAGGACTACCGGCCCGAATGGGACGGCTCCGACGGTGTCATCCTCGTCCGCGTGGCCGACGAGGAGGGGCCGCTGCCCGTGGCGGCCTTCGCTCAGAAGATTTCCTCCCACCGGCGTGACCAGGCCGAACTGCTCTCCGAGTCCGAGCAGCGCATCCTGGAGGACGCCCTGCTCACCCGGCTCGCCCAGCAGATCCACGAGCGCACGGTCGACGCCCGCGACCTGATCCGGCGGATGAACACCGACATGCGCCGACGCACGATGTCCTCGGGGACGACGGTCGGGGTGAGCTGGCTGCTCGCCGACCACCTCGACGACGAACAGCGCGCCGTCTGCGCCCTTCTCGACGCGGACGCCGCCCGCCTCGGTCCGGAGGGGCTGGCCCGGGTGCGCGTCCACTTCGCCGCGCAGATCAAGACCGCCCGCGCCCGTCACCGAGACCAGCCCTACCGCGAGCTGCTCGCCGAGACCCTCGACTACCGGCGCTGGCGGCAGTTCGCGTTCCAGCTCGTACGCCCGGACAAGAGCGAGGAGCGACTCACCCGCGCCCGGCACAGCCGCCTGTCCGGCGGTGAGCAGTCCGTGTCGCTGCACCTGCCGCTGTTCGCCGCTGCGCACGCCATGCTCAACTCCGCAGATCCGCACGCCCCGCGTCTGCTCGCCCTTGACGAGGCCTTCGCCGGGGTGGACGACACCGGGCGCGGCGAACTCATGTCACTGGCCGCGCAGTTCGACCTCGACCTGTTCATGACCGGCTACGACCTGTGGGCCGCCCACGCCTCCGTGTCCGCAGCCGCCCACTACGACCTCGCGCACACCGCCGTCGACCACACCGTCTCCGCGCTGCTGCTCGTCTGGGACGGCGCCCGGCTCCTCGCCGACGATATCGGCGACCTCACCGCCGCCCTCGGCTCGCCCGGCACCCGGCGCGTCCCGACGCCCGAGGAGGCCCCGGTTGCCGGCTGAGCGGCGCGCGTACGACGAGTACGAGGAGTTGCGGGGCGAGGGATGGACCCGGCTGCTCGCCGCCGCCCGCCGCAGGCTGGAGCGCACCGGCGGTGCGCTCGACGCCGACATCGGGCTCACCGGGCCCAGCGAGGCGGAGCGTCGCACCGTCATCGGGATCACCGGCCGTTACCGGCCCGAGACCGCCAAGCGCCTCGCCGTACCCCTGAGTGATCTGGACGGGTATCTGTACGGCCGTTACGGCGCCGGTCTCCTCCAGACCCTCGGCCGTCTCCACGGCCCGCTGCGTGACCGGCCGGCCGAACGGGCCGACGAGGAGGCACGCCGCGAACAGGCCCTTGAGTCCGCCCACTCCAGTCGGCTCGCCGGGCAGGGGTGGTTCGCCGCCTGGCTGGAGCGGATCGCCGCCGACGGCACTCTCACCCGTCTCGTACGCCGGGGGGACGCGCCGCTTCTCGACGCGGCGTTGCGCGTCCTGGAAAGGCTGACCGTTGACGGGGAGCACTCCGGGGACTCCCCGAACCGGGTTCCCGGTGTCCTGCCCCTTCCGGTGCTCGCCGAGTGGGCCACCGGCGACACCAAGGCCCTTGTGCCCGGCGCTCCGCTGGAACAGCTCGTCCTGCGCGCCCTCGCCCAGCGCGCCGGTGACGGGTGCACCGTCCCGCGCGAGCGGGCAGGGCGGCGCGCCCTGTGGGAGAGCGCCGGAGCCATCGCCGACGACCTCGCCAGCCAGGTACTCGTCCTCAACATCGGTGCCGAGGGGGACACCGTGGTCTGCGACTGGCTGCGCGACGCCGCGGACTTCGGCATCCCCTTCCGGCTGACCCTCCACCAACTCGCCACCGACCCCGTCGTCCCCGCCGCCCGCACCATCTTCGTCTGCGAGAACCCGGCAGTGCTGCGCGCCGCCGCCGGCGAACTCCGGTCCGCCAGCCGCGCCGCGGCCCTCGTGTGCACCGAGGGCGTCCCGTCCGCCGCCTGCCACAAACTGCTCGGCGACGCCGTACGCGCGGGAGCCCGGCTGCACTGGCGCGCCGACTTCGACTGGGCCGGCCTGCGTATCACCGCGGACGCCGTGGCCCGCCACGGCGCCCGCCTCTGGCGGATGACGGCGGCCGACTACACGGCGGCACTCGACGAGGGCGAGACCACACCGCTCGCGGGACCGCCCGCGACCAGCCCCTGGGATCCCGCACTGGCCCTCGCGATGGAGGCGTCGGGCAGCACGGTCATGGAGGAACGCCTCCTGCCCGCCCTCCTGTCCGACCTCACCCGTGCCTGATCCGGCGACAGCGCCCGAGGAGAACGCTCCCGAACGCCGACTCCCTGCGCCGTCCCTGGGGGATCCCGTTCCGGTCACCGGGACACGGAACTCTTCAGCGGCCATCGGCGGCCTCGATGATGGCGTCATCGCCGACCGGCTGCCTCAGTGGGCGTCGGTCTCCGGCTCGGGTCGGGGGAGCTCGTCGAGGTCGAGGGTGAAGGTGCGGCCGTCGGCCAGGGGGATGGGGAGTTTACCGGTGCCGTATGCGTGGGTGTGTGCCGCGATGTAGCCGGACCCGGTGGGCTGGGTGTGCACGACGACTTCCTGGGCGTACGGGTCCACGATCAGGTAGATTGGGATGCCGTAGCGCCCGTACTTGGCGGTGCAGTCGTCGTAGTCCTTGCGCGCGGAGGAGGTCGAGACGACCTCGGAGATCAGCAGGACGTCCTCGAAGCTGTAGCGCTTGCCCTCCTTGCGCGCGTCCTCGCGCAGGATGGCCAGGTCGGGAGCGGAGTTCTCGTCGGCCGGGAAGTCGATGTAGACGTCCGAAGGTGTCTTCGCGTGCCGCCCGAGCGACAGGATCGTGTCGTACTGCATCGACTTGATCGTGCTGGAGTGCTCTTCGCTCTGCGGCGTCATGATGATTTTTCCGTCGGCGCCGAAGAACACCACGTATCCTGCGGGGAACTGGGTGTGGATGATCGTGTCGACACTCATGTAACGGTGCTCCTTCCCGTGTGCCGTCATGATACGGCGGACAGAGCCGTCCCACGGGAGGACTTCCGTGACGTGCGCGCACCACAGGGGGTAACCGTCCGTCCGCACGAGCGGGCGCTGTGAGGCCGGCGGGCGTGAACGGGGCCCGTGAATGCTTGTAGCCTGACAGGTGGCACTTACCTGGCCCGACTGGCACCGCCGCCAGGCATGATCACTCACGAGTCGCTACCGGCGGCAAGCCGCGTACCAGACATGAAGATCACGATCTGCAGATTGAGCCAAGTGGCGCTGGCCCGGATGTCCAGTGAGTGGGGGGCTCTGTCCGAGTCCGACAACTCGGTGATTCGAACCGTACGCTTTCGGGAGTGCCCGATCCGGTGGCCCCTCGGTGGCCGGACGCCTTTGGACGGGGCAGCGTGAGGTAGCAGGGGGCAACCTGCCGCAAGTGCTCTGATCAGGCACGACATCACTCGGCGGCATCACGCAGTATCCGGCAACACGATCCCTTACGGTTTCGTAATGCGTAGGTCTCGGGTTCGAATCCCGAAGGCGGCCCTGCCGAAGCCCCAGGACTCACTCGCCGTGACCTGGGGCTTCTGCTTTTCCCGGGAGCAGCGCACCTGGAGTCGGCCGGGCGTGTGCGGATCCGGCCCCCGGTGCGGGCGTCGACGAGAGGGAGAACATGACCGGGCACGCGAGTACGACGCCGGATGCGGGGGCGGGCGTCCTGCCCGGTCCGCTCGTCGGTGCGGAGTGGCTGTCCGAACGACTGGCCCTGCCCGGGGTCGTGGTCCTCGATGCGTCCGTGGGCGCGCACCGTTGCGCCGGGCGGCGTATCCCGAGGGCCCGGTGCTTCGACATCGACGGCGCCATGTCCGACCACTTGGTGCCGTTGCCGCACACGATGCCCGGGGCGGCGGAGTTCACCGCAGGGATGCGGGCGCTGAGCGTCGACGACGCCGACAGCGTGGTCGTCTACGACACCGCGGGGATCTACTCCAGCGCACGCGCCTGGTGGATGCTCCGCGCCATGGGCTTCGACCGGGTCGCGGTGCTCGACGGCGGCCTGCCCGCCTGGGAGGCCGCCGGGTTCCCGGTGGAGAGCCGGGACCCCGGGACTGCGGAACGGGCCGGTGATTTCACCGCCGGCCCGCGCCCCGGCATGCTCGTCGGCGGTGAGGTGGTCGCCGAGGCCCTGGGCGATCCCCGCTCGGCGGTGCTCGACGCGAGGTCCCGTGAGAGGTACACCGGTTCGGCTCCCGAGCCCCGGGCGCCGACCGGAGTCCAGGGGACGATCACCGGGGAGTCCACGGAGAGAAGTGCCAGAGCCCCGCGCACGCCCAGCAGATCGAGTCCGACCACCGCCGTTCCCAGCACCACGCCCACCAGTCGCAGCACCCCGAGCCCAGGAGCGGGCCTGTGTGCATGGGGAAACCTACCCGCGCGGCCTCGCGCGGGGGAGTCTCAGCGCATGCGGACATCCACTGCCCAGCCCAGGAGCACCCGCGCACCGGGTCACTTGGCGTCCGAATAGCGATCCACGACCGCCGTGGTGAACGGGAACCTGACCGGTGTCTCTCCGAAGGCCACCCGCCCGGCCAGCTCCCCCGCCTCGCGGATCGCCTCCACCACCGCGGGCGCCTCCTCCCGAGGACAGTGCACGATCACCTCGTCGTGCTGGAAGAACACCAGCTCCGCCCGCATGCCTTCTGCGGCCAGCGTCCGCCGCAGAGCCGCCAGCAGCAGGAGCGCCCAGTCCGCCGCGCTGCCCTGGACCACGAAATTGCGGGTGAAGCGGCCCCGGGCCCGGGCGTTCGACGAGGCGTAGCCCGGGGTTGCGCCGTAGCCGCCGCTCTCCCCGGCGGGTGGTTCCTCGCTCTCCTGCGGGATGCCGGCCTCCTCGGCCTCGTCCGCCCCGGCCGCGGGCGGGCTCGTGCGGCCGAGCCAGGTGCGGACGAGCCGGCCCTCCTCGCCCGCCTTCGCCGCGTCGTCGACGTACGCCACGGCATGAGGGAACCGCCGCCGCAGCGCCGCCAGGTTCTTCAGGCCGTCGCCCGAGGTCTGCCCGTAGACGGCGCCGAGCAGTGCGATCTTGGCGTGGTCGCGGTCGCCGTGGAACGCCCGGTCGGACAGGGTCTTGTAGAGGTCGGCGTCGTGACCCGCCACCTCCATGAGCCCCCGGTCGCGGGAGATCGCGGCGAGCACGCGCGGCTCCATCTGGTCGGCGTCCGCCACGACCAGTCGCCATCCCTCGTCGGCGACGACGGCCTGGCGGATCACCTTCGGGATCTGCAGCGCACCGCCGCCGTTGGTGGTCCAGCGGCCGCTGACCGTGCCCCCCGGCTGGTACTCGGGCCGGAAGCGCCCTTCGCGCACCCAGTCCTGGAGCCAGCTCCAGCCGTGTGCCGTCCAGACGCGGTACAGCTTCTTGTACCGGATGAGGGGCTCCACCGCCGGATGGCCGAGCCCCTCCAGCTCCCAGCGCCGGGTCGATTTCACCTTGATCCCGGCCTGCGCGAAGGCCTTCACCACGTCCGCCGGCAGGTCGGGGCGCACGCGTCTGCCGAATGCGGCGGAGACCTCGTCCGCCGCCTCGGCCAGTCTGCGCGGCTCGCCCCCGCCCGCGTAGCGCTCGCCGAGGAGGTCGTTCAGCACCTCGCGGTGCACGTCGGCCCGCCAGGGGAGGCCGGATCTGTTCATCTCGGCGGCGACCAGCATGCCCGCCGACTCGGCAGCCGTGAGCAGCCGCATCCTGCCGGGGTGTTCGGCCGCGTCGTGGCGGCGCAACTGCTCGGCGTACACCTGGAGCAGCGCCTCGAACGGCAGGTCGGTGCCGGAGCGCGGCTCGAAGAGGGAGGACTGCGAACCGGGCTCGGCCGAGCGGGGCGGCGGATCCGGCGGCACCGGGGCGTTGCGCAGCCGGGCCCAGGCCGCCGCGGCGGAGCGGGGCTCGCCGAGCCTGCCCTCATGGCCGAGCAGCAGCAGCTCGGCGCACTCGATGTCGTAGCACCGCTCGACCCGGACCCCCGCGGTGAGCAGCCGCGGGTAGACGGCCGCGGTCGAGCGCCAGACCCAGCGGACCACGTCGGGGCGGGAGCGGACCGACTCCACGAGGTCGGGCTCGGCCAGGACGGGACCCGCGGGCAGGCCGTCGCGCGTCAGCGGCACGACGAGTGCGCCGCCCCCCTCCGCGATGGCCAGAGCCCAACGTTCGGTCATGGGCCGAGTCTTGCACCCGTCACTGACAGCGGCCCCGGGCTCGCCGGGCGGGCCCGCCGGACTGCGGCGAGGATCGTGAGTGAGGTGCGCGCCGCGCGTACCGCGAGCGGCGAGGACGCGGAGGAGCCGGTATGGAAGCGATCGTGTACGAGGAGTTCGGCGGCCCCGAGGTACTGCGCCCGACCCGGATCGACGACGTCCACGCCGGTCCCGGGCAGATCCGGGTGGCGGTCAGGGCGGCCGGGGTGAACCCGGTCGACTACAAGATCCGCAACGGCTGGATGGAAGCGGCGTTCCCGACCCCGCTGCCGGCCGTGCCGGGCAGCGAGTTCTCCGGGGTCGTCGACGAGACCGGTGAGGGCGTGACGGAGTTCGCCGTCGGCGACGCGGTCCTCGGCCGGAGCGCGACCGGGGCGTACGCCGAGTACGTACTGGCCGACGTGGGCGCCGTCGCCCGCAAGCCGGAGGTCCTGGGCTGGGCGGAGGCCGCCGCGCTGCCGGTCGCGACGGCGACCGCCGCCCGGGTGCTGGACGAGCTCGCGGTGTCCGAGGGCGAGACCCTGCTGCTCCACGGGGCGTCCGGAGCGGTCGGTTCCGCCGCCGTCCAGCTGGCCGTCGCCCGGGGTGCCACGGTCATCGGGACCGCCTCACCGGCCAATCACGACTATCTGCGGGTGCTGGGGGCGGTTCCGGTGGCGTACGGGGACGGGCTGGTGGAGCGGGTGCGGGAGGTCGCACCCCAGGGTGTGGACGCGGTGTTCGACGTCGCGGGCAAGGGCGTGCTCGCCGAGTCGGCGGAACTGCGCGGCGGCACCACCGACCGGATCGTCACCATCGCGGACCCGGACGCGGCGCACCACGGCGTCGCCTTCTCGGCGGGCGGCGGTGAGAGCCCCGGCGAGAGCAGGCGGCTCGGCGAGTACGCGCAGGCGGCGGCGGTCGGCGGCCTGCGGATCCCGGTCGAGCGGACCTTCGCGCTCCGCGAGGCGGCGAGAGCACAGGAGCTGAGTGAGGCCGGGCACGTGCGGGGCAAGCTGATCCTGCTCCCCGGGGAACACTGAGCGGCGCGCCGCCGCCTACGCTTGCCGCATGGAATCGGTGATCGACCGGGCGTGCGCCGCGGCCCTGTACTCGGACGGCGACGCGGGGCTGGACACCGGTGCCTCCCTCCTCGCCGCCGACCCGTCCGCCGACGACGAGCTGCATCGCCGGGGCGAGGAGTTCGTGCGCCGCGCGTGGGCGCGCGGCTGGCAGCCCGCCGACGTCGTGCGGACCGTCCGGCGCGAACTGGGCGAGGACGGGGCGGCACTGGCCGCCGCGCTGATCACGGCGGAGACGGCCGGCTACGGGCAGCTGCCTCCGCGCTGGGCGGACCAGATCGCCGCGCTGCCCGCCCCCGCGCCCCGCAACCGTCCCGACCGGTTCACCTACGCCTCGGAAGTCCTGGAGCTCTGCCGGCTGCTGCTGCGGCTCCCCGTCATCGAGCCGGTCGGCCCGCCGCCCGGCGCGGCGGCCGGCGCCCCGCACCTGCCGCCCGTCCATGGCGAGCCCCGCATGCTGACCAGGATCCGGGCGCTGCTCGCCAAGGCGGAGGCGACCGGCTTCCCCGAAGAGGCCGAGGCGCTCACCACCAAGGCGCAGGAGCTGATGGCCCGGCACAGCATCGACGAGGCGCTCCTCGCCGCCCGTACGCACGACGCCGGGGCGCCGGGTGCCTGCCGGATCGGGGTCGACGCCCCGTACGAGAGCGCGAAGGCGGTCCTGCTCGACGCCGTCGCGTCGGCGAACCGCTGCCGTGCCGTGTGGAACAGCGACCTCGGGTTCACCACCGTCGTGGGCTTCGGACCCGACCTCGACGCGGTGGAGCTGCTCTTCACCTCCCTGCTCGTCCAGGGCACCGCCGCGATGACGAGGGCGGAGGCCGGGCAGCGGGCGGCGGGACGCAAGCGGACCAAGACGTTCCGGCAGTCCTTCCTGCTGGCGTACGCCCAGCGCCTCGGCAGCCGCCTCGCGGCCGACACGGCCCGTGTCACCGCCGAGGCCGGCTCAGAGCCCGGCTCCGAGGGCGACGACGGACGTGACGCCCTGCTGCCGGTCCTGGCGGCCAGGGACGTCGCCGTCACCGACACGGCCGAGCGGATGTTCCCGCGGACCACCACGACCCGGCTGCGCGGGGCGACGGACGCCGAGGGATGGGACCACGGAACCGCCGCCGCGGACCGGGCCAGGATGGGCGGACAGGGGCCCGAAATCCGACGCTGAGGGCTCCCCTTGGAAACCGCCATGCGGCTTAAGTCGGCCTTGTGGTGTAATCCGGCTAGTCTCCCTCCATGAGCTGGCTCCGGGCGCTGAAGGAGACCGCCCGCTCGGGGCTGACGATCGAGCGGCGGAGTCTCGAACCGCTCATCGCTCTGCGCGGAGCCGCGGGCCTGGCCATCGTCGTCGGACTGAGCCTGGCGTTCTTCGGCCCGGTGATCGCCGCCGGATCCGCGTTCGGGGCGTTCCAGGCGGCCATCGCGACCTTCCAGCGCAGCTGGCGCCCGCGGCCCGTACTCGCCCTCGTCTCCGGCCTCAGCCTCGCGGTTTCCACGTTCGTCGGCTATCTCACCGTCGACCACACCGTGCTGTTCCTGGTCCTGCTGGTGCTCTGGACGTTCGTCGCCGGTCTGACATGGGCGGCGGGCTCGACCGCGGGCATCATCGCGGGCTCCAGCGTGGCGATCATGCTGGTCACCATCACCCTGCCCACGTCCGTCGCCGACGCCGCGGAACACGCCGGGATGATGGCGCTCGGCGGGCTGGTCCAGGCGGCCCTCATCGTGCTGTTCCCCGTACGGAGATGGGGTGCCCAGCGCGACGCGCTCGCCGACGCACTGGCGGCCGAGGCCGACTACGCCCGCAGGCTGCGGGACGACCCGGTCGCGCCCTTCGACCCCGTACCGCTGATGACGGCCCGCAGCGCGGCCGCCGTCACCCCGCGCCAGGCGCGCCGCCGCCCGGCCGACCTGCACGGGGCGCGCGGGGTCGCCGAACGCCTGCGGCCCGTCCTCGCCTCGCTCGCGGATCCTGCGCTGGGTGTCCCCGCCGACGGCCCGGAGCGCTACTGGGCGCGGGAGATCCTGGGCGCCGCCGGATCCCTGCTCGACTCGGCGGCCCGCGCGGTGCGCCGGGGCGATCCGGTGCGTCTTGACGAGGAGGCCCTCTCCGTACTGAAATCCCCCGACACCGAGGTGATCCTCGTGGGGCCGCCGCGCCGGGCAGCCGAACGGCTCGTCTCGCTGCTCGCCGACGTCGTCGAGATCGCCGAGGGCACCGGCACGGACGACAAGACGCCCGGGGAGCCCCTCGTCCCGCACCGCCGCCGCCCCACCCTGCTGCGGATGGTCCCGGTCGTGTACCGGGCCATGCGCCGCGAGATGCGCCTCGGGTCGACGATCCTGCGGCACGCGGTCCGGGTCTCGGTGGTGGCGGCGGCCGGCTATCTCATCGGCCTGGTGCTGCCGTTCGGCCACGGATACTGGGCACCGATGACCGCCGTCATGGTGATGCGCCCGGAGTTCACCCAGACGTACTCCCGCTCCGTGGCCCGTTTCGGGGGCACCGTGGTCGGGGTCGGGTGCGCGACCGGAATCGTGCAACTGGCACACCCGACCGCGTGGCCCTCCGCGGCGCTCGCCGTGATCAGCGCCGGCCTCATGTACCTGCTCATGCGCACGGGGTACGCCGTCAGCCAGGTCTGTGTGTCCGCCTACGTCGTCTTCCTGCTCGGCATGGCGGGCGACGACTGGGCCCAGACCGTCCCGGAGCGCGTCCTGCTGACGTTCATCGGCGGGCTGCTCGCGATGGTGGCGTACGCCCTCTACCCGGCCTGGGAGACACCGAGGCTGCGGGACCGGCTGGCCGGCTGGCTGGTCACCGACGGGCGCTACGCCGCCACCGTCCTCGAGCGGTACGCCGACCCCGCCTCCCGGAGCCTGGATGACGTGCGCGCGGCGCTGCTCACCACCCGGGAGGCCCGCGTGGCGTGGCAGGAGGCCCTGGAGACGGCCCGCCACGAGCCCGTACGCCATCGGGGCATCTCCCGTACCGCCGCGTCGGACGCCGAGGACGCGCTCGCCCAGTTCGGCCGCGTCGCGATGCTCATGGAGGCCCATCTGCCGACTGTCTCCGCGAGTCCGGTCCCCGAGGCCGCCGGGCTGGCCGTGGCGCTGCGGCGGGCCACGGAGCAGGCGGCCAAGGCGGTGCGGGAGCGCCGCGTCCCGGACTGGGAGCCGGTCCGTGCCGAGCTGAGGCGCCGGGACGCCGAGGGGCCCGTGCCGGACGCCTTCGTGCGCGACGGGGCGACCTTGCTGCTCCATGCCCTGGAGGACTTCTCGCAGGCGCTGGAGGGTACCGGCATGCCGTAGGCGCGACGACGCCTGGGCGGCCGGGGACCCACCCGCTCCTGCGGTTCGTGTCCTCGCCGCCGTGTCGTCGCTGGCGCAACCGGCGAGTGCGGGCGTGGCGACGCGGGAAGCGGTGATCAGGGCGCCGAACTGCGGAATCCCGTGCGCGCGGAGTTGCCCCCTGCTGATTCACGTCCCGAAAGACGGCGGCGGTCTGCGGGACGGGAACAGAACAACTCCGTTTACCGGGAGCTAAATTGGCGTGCCGTTCGTCCTCTTCCATAGGGGCGGATGAACGGGGAAGCGGGGGAGTGGATCAGGGGGAAAGTCTGTAATCGGGTGCACACCCCCCGTGCACGTGCATCTGCTCATGCATTGGCATATGAACACAGCTATGATCCGAGCTAGTTGACACTTGCACCTTGCAACTCGGGGAGCGTCCTGTGCACCACGTGTACAACGGCATGGCGGCCACAGAGCTTCGCGGAGTCGTCTGGCAGAAGAGCAGACACAGCAACTCGCAGGGGTCCTGCGTGGAGTTCGCGAAACTGCCCGGAGGAAATGTGGCGATGCGGAACTCGCGCCACCCCGACGGGCCCGCGCTCGTCTATACGCCGGCGGAGATAGAGGCGCTGCTGCTGGGCGTCAAGGAGGGGGAGTTCGACCACCTCGCGACGGGTGCCTGACGGCGCACGGGGCGCGGTGGTGCCGCTGCCCGACGGGAGTGGTGTGCGCGGACGGCGGGGCCGGTGAAGCGTGCTGCGGCGCGGGCCGCCCGGCGCGGCCGTTCGACGGCCGGCCGCCCCCGCGACTACAAGCTGTCGGGGAACGCGTCCACCGGGACGGGGCGCACGGGAACGGCGTGGTCCGTCAGCCGGAACAGCGCCCACACCACTTTGCCCCGTGATGCCGCAGCGGGCGTGGCGTCCTGGCCGAGGAGCGGTGAGGGGTGCCAGCCCCAGCAGTCGCTGAACGACTCGACGAGGAAAAGTCCCCGGCCGGACTCGGCCGAATCCGGCGCCTCGCCCGCGACAGGGCTCTCCTCGCTCGGGTCGCGCACCGCGCACACCAGCCGTGAGGTCCAGCGCATGAGGTGCAGCCGCACGGAGGAGTCCTGGTGTCTCGGTGCGGATTCGTCCGGGAGTCCGTGCCGGAGAGCGTTGGTGACCAGCTCGGACACGACCAGGGCGACGTCGTCGAAGCGGTCGCCGAGGTCCCACGAGGTCAGTGTCGTACGGGTGAACTTCCGTGCACCGCCCACAGCTTCGTACCGGGCCGGCAGCGAGCAGGAAGCTGATCCCGCGACCGCCGAGGGGTCGATGGGTGGAAGCCCCTGCCGTAACGGCTCGAGCATCGTCGATCCATCCGTCCCCATGCGAGGCACTCCCAGGATTCGCGGCTGTGGCGACACTGCTTGTAGCGGGCACTGCGGATACAGCGGCACAAAACGAACGAGCACGCAGGTGCGCGAGGACCATGGTTCCCAATGCGCACGGCAGATGCAAGGGCAGATGCACGTGCACGCGCCGGACCTGCCCGGTAGCGTGCCGGTTCTGACTCATTTCTTCCGCTTCACAGTTTTTGGTTTTTCGGAAAGCCTTGCCATCTCTGTAATCGAATGAGTACGGGCTGAAGCGTTTTGGTGGCAGAATCCGGCTCCGGGGTTCGGGGGAGCTCCGGTGTACGGGAAGCGATGGGGAGGGTCGGAAGCCAGTGTCGGCAGGCGAGTCGAGTGGTTCTGTGGTGCGGCGCATCCTGCTGGGCTCACAGCTCAGGCGCTTGCGCGAGTCGCGCGGCATCACCCGTGAGGCGGCCGGCTACTCGATCCGCGCCTCCGAATCGAAGATCAGCCGCATGGAGTTGGGACGGGTGAGCTTCAAGGCCAGGGACGTCGAGGACCTGCTCACGCTGTACGGAGTCACTGACGAGGCGGAGCGGGACTCCCTGCTCGGTCTGGCCCGTGAGGCCAACGTGGCGGGCTGGTGGCACAGTTACGGCGACGTGCTGCCCGGCTGGTTCCAGACATACATCGGTCTGGAGGGGGCGGCCTCGCTCATCCGGATCTACGAAGTGCAGTTCGTCCACGGGCTGCTGCAGACCGAGGCCTACGCCCATGCCGTCGTCGCGCGCGGCATGCCCGGCGCCCCGCCGGCCGAGATCGACCGGCGGGTCGCGCTGCGGCTGGCGCGCCAGAAGGCACTCGTCTCGGAGCGGGCCCCCCGCTTCCACGCCGTGCTGGACGAGGCGGCCCTGCGCCGTCCCTATGGCGGTCGCGAAGTGATGCGGGCGCAGTTGCGGCATCTGATCGACATGTCGGAGCAGCCGAACATCACTCTTCAGGTGATGCCGTTCAGTTTCGGTGGCCACGCGGGCGAGAGCGGGGCATTCACGATGCTGCGCTTCCCGGAATCCGATCTGTCGGACATCGTATATCTGGAGCAGCTGACAAGTGCCCTCTATCTGGACAAGGGCGAGGAAGTCGCCCAGTACGAAAAGGCCATGGCGCGGCTCCACGAGGACAGTCCTGGTCCGGAGGAGAGCCGGGATCTTCTCCGGGGACTCCTTCAACTGACCTGAATCGACAGTACTATGACGAACTGACAGGAGTCGGCGCCTGCAGTAAGGGATTGAATGTCCTTCTTCAGTGAACTGGCCCACCAGTACATCGACGGCGAGTGGCTGTCCGGTGGCGGTGCGTGGGACATCATTGATTTCAATCCCTTCAACGGCGAAAAGCTCTGCTCCGTCACCGTGGCGACGGCGGCGGAAGTCGATCGTGCCTACCGTGCGGCCGGACGGGCCCAGACCGAATGGGCGTCCGCCAATCCTTATGTGCGGCGCGACGTTCTGGAGAAGGCCGCCCGGCTCGTCGGAGAACGTGGCGACGAAATCGCCGAGCTGATCATCGACGAGCTCGGCGGCACGCGTCACCGGGCCGAGTACGAGGTGCGCATCGCGCAGGAGTTCCTGCGCGATGCGGCCGCCCAGGCGCTCCGTCCATCGGGCCGGCTGCTGCCTTCCCTGGCCGACGGCAAGGAGAACAGGGTCTACCGGCTGCCCGTCGGGGTCGTGGGCGTCATCAGCGCCTTCAACTTCCCCTTCCTGGTGACGATGAAGACGGTCGCCCCCGCGCTGGCCCTGGGAAACGCGGTCGTCGTGAAGCCGCACCAGAACGCCCCGATAGCCGGGGGAGGACTGGTCGCCCGGATCTTCGAGGACGCGGGACTGCCCGCCGGGCTCCTCAACGTCCTCATCACCGACAGCGCCGAGATCGGCGACGCGTTCATCGAGCATCCCGTGCCCAAGGTGATCTCCTTCACCGGCTCGGACAGGGTCGGCCGGCACGTGGCCGCCACCGCGGCCGGGCTCTTCAAGAGGACCGTGCTCGAACTCAGCGGCAACAGCGCGCTGGTCGTCCTGGAGGACGCCGACCTCGACCACGCGGTCCGGGCGGCCGTCTTCAGCCGCTTCCTGTTCCAGGGGCAGGTCAGCATGGCGGCGAACCGCATCCTGGTCGACAGGTCCGTGGAGGCGGAGTTCTCGGCGCGGCTCACGGACGAGGTGTCCGCCCTGGGAGTCGGCGATCCGCGCGATCCCGGCACCCGGATCGGACCCGTCATCAGCGAGTTCCAGGCGGACGCGCTCACAGCGCTGGTCGACGGCGCGCTCGCCGACGGGGCCACGGCTCTCGTGCGGGGCCGTACGCGCGGCACGCTCGTCGGGCCGACCATACTCACCGGGCTGCCCGAGGGCTCACCGCTGCTGGAGCAGGAGATCTTCGGCCCGGTGGCCCTGCTGGTGCCGTTCGACGGTGAGGACGACGCCGTACGCCTCGTCAACGACAGTCCGTACGGACTCAGCGGCGCCGTGCACACGGCGGACGCCGAACGCGGCGTGCGGTTCGCCCGCCGTGTCACCGGCGGGATGTTCCACGTCAACGGCCCCACGGTGCAGGACGACCCGCTCGTCGCGTTCGGGGGCGAGAAGGCGTCGGGCATGGGACGGCTCAACGGCGAGGCCGCGGTCGAGGCCTTCACCACCCAGAAGTGGATCTCGGTGCAGCACGGGCGAACGGTCTTTCCCTTCTGACACCCGCGGTCAAGGACGGATTCCGGCCTGGTGGTTCCTTACGTTGACAGCGCACACAGTCGACGTCCGACCGAAAGCAGACACCATGGTCACGCACGTTCCCGCAGGCGCTCCCGACGACGAGAGGAGCATGCTCCTCGCTTTCGTCGAGGCGCAGCGGGGCGCGATCCGGCGCTCCGTGCTCGGACTCACCGAGGAACAGGCGGCGAGCCGTCCCACGGTCAGCGAGTTCTCCCTGTCCGGGCTGCTCAAGCACGCCGCCGAGACGGAGCTGAACTGGCTTCGGATGGCCCAGCAGCTCCCGAACGACCGGCAGCGGGACGAGACCACCTGGGCCGACAGCTTCCGGCTCGTCGGCGACGAGACCGTCCCCCGGATGCTCGAGTTCTGGAAGAAGGTCGCTTCGGAGACCGAGACCTTCATCCACCACGAGGTCGGCCACATGAGCGACACCTTCCCGCTTCCGCCCGCGCCCTGGTACCCCGAGAACGAGCACTGCTCGATGCGCTGGCTCCTGGTCCACCTGGTCGAGGAGATCGGCCGCCACGCCGGCCACGCCGACATCCTCCGTGAGTCGCTGGACGGCAGGAAGGCCCTCGACCTGGTCGCCCAGGAGGCGGGTTCCCCCAGCCGGAGCTGAATACATAGGGTGGACGCATGTCGGCGATCCGTCTCCTGGTCCTGGGCGCCGTGCGTCAGCACGGCCGTGCGCACGGCTACCAGGTGCGCAACGACCTGGAGTACTGGGGCGCCCACGAATGGTCCAACGCCAAGCCGGGATCGATCTACCACGCACTCAAGCAGATGGCGAAACAGGGACTGCTCCTCGCCCACGAGATCGCCCCGTCCACGGCCGGCGGCCCGCCCCGCACCGAGTACGAGGTCACCGAGCAGGGCACCCAGGAGTTCTTCGCGCTGCTGAGGTCCGCCCTGACCTCGTACGACCCGGGTGTGGACGTGCTCTCGGCGGGCATCGGCTTCGTCGTCGAGCTGCAGCGGCAGGAGGCGCTGGCGCTCCTGCGCCGGCGCATCACCGCGATCGAGGGCTGGCGCGCGTCGGTCACGGAACACTACACACCGTCCGAGGGTCCCGAATCGCTCGGGCACATCGGCGAGATCATGAACATGTGGGTCCACTCGGCGGACGCGGGAGCCGAGTGGACCCGCGGCCTCATCGCGCGGGTCGAGGCCGGTGCGTACACCTTCGCGGGGGAGGGGGAGCCGTTCGTCGGGGTGCTCGCCGAGGGGCAGGAGAATCCGTACGCGACCGGGACACCGGACCCGGGGGACGTCGGCTGACCGTTGCCGGGGCCCCGGGCGGCCGGCGGACGGGTCAGTGGTGGAAGGCCGTCTGGGCCGCCTTGTCCCGCTGCGAGGGGTGCTCCTGGGCGCGCAGCTCCGGCAGGAGGGTCCGCAGGTCGTCCAGCAGCAGCTCCGCGAGGTCCGACGAGAAGCCGTTGCGGCAGACGACGCGGAGCACGGACAGGTCCTGACGGTTGGCCGGGAAGGTGTACGCGGGCACCAGCCAGCCGCGCTCACGCAGCCGCCGCGACACGTCGAAGACGTCGTACGCCGTGATCTCGGGCTTGGTCGTCACGGCGAACACCGGCAACTCGTCGCCCCGGGTGAGGAGCCGGAAGTCCCCGAGTGTCTCGAACCCCGCTGCGAGTCTCATCGCGATGTCCCGGGACGTCTGCTGGACGGCCCGGTAGCCTTCCCGGCCCAGCCTGAGGAACGTGTAGTACTGCGCCACCACCTGCGCGCCGGGCCGGGAGAAGTTCAGTGCGAAGGTCGGCATGTCGCCGCCCAGGTAGTTGACCCGGAAGACCAGCTCCTCCGGCAGCTCGGCCGGCGAACGCCAGAGCGCCCAGCCGACGCCGGGGTAGACCAGGCCGTACTTGTGCCCGGAGGTGTTGATCGAGGACACCCGGGGGAGCCGGAAGTCCCACAACAGGTCCTTGTCCAGGAACGGGGCCACCATCGCCCCGGACGCGCCGTCCACATGGACGGGGATGTCGAGCCCCGTGCGCTCCTGGAGGTCGTCCAGCGCGGCGCAGAGATCGGCGATCGGTTCGTAGGAGCCGTCGAACGTCGAGCCGAGGATCCCGACCACGCCGATGGTGTTCTCGTCGCACAGCTCGGCCGCGGCCTGCGGGTCCAGGTTGAACCGCTCACCGCCCATCGGGACCTGGCGGGCCTCGACCTCCCAGAACGCGCAGAACTTCTCCCAGCACACCTGGACATTGACGCCCATGACCAGGTTGGGCCGGGCCGACGCCGGATAGCGGTCGGAGTTCCTGTTGGACCAGCGCCGCTTGAGCGCCAGCCCGGCCAGCATGCAGGCCTCGCTGGAGCCTGTGGTCGAGCACCCCACCGTGGTCATCGGATCGGGTGCGTTCCAGAGGTCGGCGAGCATCGCCACGCAGCGCCGTTCCAGCTCGGCGGTACGCGGGTACTCGTCCTTGTCGATCATGTTCTTGTCGCGGCACTCGTCCATCAGCACGCCGGCCTGGGGTTCCATCCAGGTGGTGACGAACGTGGCGAGGTTGAGCCGTGAGTTCCCGTCGAGCATCAGCTCGTCGTGGACGAGCCGGTAAGCGGTCAGTGGGGGCAGCGGCCCGTCCGGGAGCTGGTGGGTCGGCGGCGCCGCGATCATCTGCGCGGTCGGATCGGCCTCCCCGAAGAACGGGTTGAGGGCCAGCCTGCGGTGCTCCTCGGAGGGCGCCGCCTTGCCGTGTGAACCCTGGTGCAGTGGCATCGGTGAGTCGACCCCTTCAGTTCTCTGCCGCGAGTCCGGCCTTGATGGCCCGGGTGAACTTCACGACGCGTTCGGCCTGGACGCGCGCGGCGGTCAGGGTCTGCTCGCCGACCGGCATGTCGCCCTGACCGGCCACGTGGGACGTGCCGTAGGGGTTGCCGTCGACGAACTTCGACGCGTCGGTGTAGCCGGGCGGGACGAGGATGCCGCCGAAGTGGTGGATCGTGTTGTACAAGGCCAGCAGGGTCGACTCCTGCCCGCCATGGGTGGTGGCGCTCGCGGTAAAGCCGCTGTAGACCTTGTCCGCCAGCTTTCCCGCCTGCCAGAGGCCGCCCAGCGTGTCCAGGAACTGCTTGAGCTGGGCGGCGACGTTGCCGTACCTCGTCGGCGTACCGAAGATCACCGCGTCCGCCCAGACCATGTCGTCCGGCGACGCCTCGCGGACACCGGCAGTCGCCGTCGCGTGTGCGGCCCAGGCCGGGTTCGAGTCGATGGCGGCCTGCGGGGCGAGCTCGGCGGTCTTGCGCACCCGGACCTGGGCGCCGGCGTTCTCGGCGTACTTCGCGATGGCGTCGGCGATGGCCGAGATGGTGCCGGTGGAGGAGTAGTAGACGACGGCGACGTTGACGGACGTGGGCATGCGGGCAACCTCCGGTGAGGGGACGCGGCCGAACCGCGGGGAAGAGGGGGGAGTCAGGTCCTGCTGATCACGGCCGCCGTTCCGTAGGCGCAGACCTCGGTGCCCACGTCCGCCGCCTCGCTCACGTCGAACCGCATCATCAGCACCGCGTTCGCTCCGCGTGCCCTGGCCTGCTCGACGAGGCGCTCCATCGCCTGGTTGCGCGTCTCTACCAGGGTCTTCGTCAGCCCCTTGAGCTCGCCACCGACCATCGACTTCAGCCCCGCGCCGATCTGGCTGCCGAGATGGCGCGAGCGGACCGTGAGCCCGAAGACCTCACCGATGACCTCGGTGACCTGATGGCCGGGTACGTCGTTCGTCGTGACGACGAGGACGTCCGCCCGCGGCGTCTGCCCGCCGCCGTAGTCCGCAATGCCCATGATGTGGCACCTCCTGCGGAAAGCCTCGCCCCCGTTCGAGCCGTGCGCATCCTCGCTTACGCCAGTGGAACCCAGGCGTCCGCCGCGGCGTTGATAACTTGGGGCGGCCACGCACGCCGCGCACACCGACCAACCCTGGAGCCCGGACCCTTGAATACGATTGCGCTCGGCCCGAGCTGGCTGGACCCGGACCATCTGCTCAACACCTTCGGGCTGCCCGGCCTCCTGCTCATCGTGTTCGCCGAGTCCGGACTGCTGATCGGGTTCTTCCTGCCCGGTGACTCGCTGCTTTTCACCACGGGCCTCCTGGTGACCACGGGCGATCTGAAGTACCCGTTGTGGCTGGTCTGCGTCCTGGTCGCGCTGGCGGCGATCATCGGTGACCAGGTCGGTTACCTCTTCGGAAGGAAGGTGGGACCGTCGCTCTTCAAGCGGCCGGACTCCCGCCTCTTCAAGCAGGAGAACGTCGAGAAGGCGCACGACTTCTTCGAGAAGTACGGACCGAAGTCGCTGGTGCTGGCCCGCTTCGTGCCCATCGTCCGGACGTTCACGCCGATCATCGCCGGTGTGAGCCGGATGAACTACCGCTCGTTCATCACGTTCAACATCATCGGCGGCGTTCTCTGGGGCGTCGGCGTGACGCTGCTCGGTGCCGCCCTCGGCAAGATCGAATTCGTCCACAAGCACATCGAACTGATCCTCATCCTGATCGTTCTGATCTCTGTGGTGCCGATCCTCATCGAGTTCCTCCGGGCACGCAGCCGGTCCAGGAAGGAGGCTGCGGAGCGGCAGCAGGAGGACCGCGGCTCATCGGACGACAGCCCGTACGGCGGTGGCGACGGTCCGCACGCCGATCCGTTCGACGACGGCCGCAACGGCCCGTACAACGGCGGTCCGCAGGCCGGCGCGTACGACGGCAGCGTGCCCGGCCGGTACGACGCCGGGCAGAGTGGCCCGTACGGCGGAGGCCAGGGCGCTCAGTACGGCAACGGCCGGTACGACGCGGGCCAGGCAGGCCCGTACGGCGACGGCGGCAACCAGTACGGCGGTGGACAGCAGGGTCAGTACGGCACGGCGCAGCAGGGCCAGTACGGCGCTCCGCAGCAGGAGCAGTACGGCACTGCGCAGGCCGGTCAGTACGGCGCACCCGGGCAGGGGCAGTACGGCGCGCCCGGGCAGGGCCAGTACGGCGCCCCGCAGCAGGGTCAGTACGGCAGCGGACAGGCATGGCCGTACGGCGGCGGGCAGCAGGGCGCCCAGTACGGCGGCGCCGACGGACGGTACGGCGCCCCGGGGCAGCAGCAGTACGGCGGGGCGGACCAGGCCGGCCGGTACGACGACGGCCAGGCCGGCTCCTGGAGCGGCGGCCAGGACACCGGTCGTCGCGTTGAGCGCCCCGGTGACGGCCAGGAGGGCGACGCCGCCCAGTACGGCTGGCGGGACGAGCGCTGATCCCGAACACGCGCGAACGGCGCCCCGCTCCCTCCTCGCAGGGGGCGGGGCGCCGTTCGCTCGTCAGAAGCCCCTGGTCCGCTTGGCCGCACGGCGGGAGGCGCCTTCGACCGCGCCCGGCACCCGCATGAACAGCCGCGAGATCTCGCTCCCCAGGTTGACACCGATGGCGATGGCCAGCGCCGTGGCGACAGCGGTGAACAGCGAGGTGAGCCCGTCGTCCACCTCGTTCTGCGCCACGCCCAGCAGACCGAAGTACGTCGCCGAACCGGGCAGCAGCGGGCCGATCGCCGCGGTGATGTACGGCAGCGACGAGGTGTAGCGGTAGCGGGAGAACAGCTGGCCGAACAGTCCCACCAGACCGGCCGCGACCGCTGTCGCCGCCACCGGTGAGATCCCGCCGGTGCGGGCCATCGCCCCGAAGATGATCCAGGCGACGCCGCCGTTCAGGGTCACGGCGAGGACCGTGGAGCGTTCCTGCTGGAGCAGGATCGCGAAGGCCAGGGTGAGGGTCATCGAGGCGAGGATCTGGAGCACGGGCCGGTCGTTGGGCACGAACCGTGCTTCCGGGTTGAGCTGGGCGCCGAGCTGTACACCCAGGTAGAGCATCAGCAGTACGCCCGCCACGATGCCGATGAAGAAGTACATGACCTCCAGGAGCCGGGCCCCTGCGGTGAGGTAGTAGCCGGTCAGGCCGTCCTGCACGCCCGCGACGAGGGCGCGCCCGGGCAGCAGCGCGAAGAGACCACCGGTGATCACCGCGGACGGCCGGATGTCCGTCGAATGGGTGAGGGTCAGCAGGATGCCCATCGCCGCCGGGGGCATGGCCGCCACCGTGAACTGGTAGAACTCCGGCAGTCCGCGCCCCGCGCAGAGCCAGGCCAGCCGGTCGCCGAGCATCGCGCCGGCCGCCGCCACGACGAAGACCAGGACCCCGCCGCCGACCAGTACCGATGCCGAGCCGGCGAGGACACCGGCGGCGGCGGTCAGCACCCAGCCCGGGTAGGGGTGGCGGTTGCGCCGGATCTCGGCGAGGCGCCGGTAGGCCTCCTCCAGCGAGACCTCGACGTGCTCCGCCGTCGTGATGTCGTCGATCAGCTGGAACACCGCGGCCAGCCGGGTGTAGTCGGTGCCCCGGCGGCGTACCGTCCGGCTCGCGGTCACCGGGTCGTCGACCAGCGACGGCTGGTGCGAGATCGACAGCAGGGTGAAGGTGACCGTCGGCTCGCAGCGGTCGAGTCCGTAGGAGCGCGACACCGCGAACATGGCGGCCTCGACGTCCTCGGCCCCCTCACCACCGGCGAGCAGCAGCTCTCCGATACGGAGCGTCAGGTCGAGCACGCGCGGTACGGCGGGACCCGAGTCGTCGGTCTTCTGCACCATCTCGGGAGCCGGACGGTCGAAGACCGGCATGCGCAGTATCGTGCGCATCCGGTCCTGCCAGGGGGCCTCCTTGGTCAGCCGGACCATCGGAATGCCGTGCGCGGGAGTGAAGGCGGGCGGCTGCTGCTGCGCTTTGTACCCGCTCGGCGGAACGAAGGCGGACGACAGCGCGTCGGACGCCGAACCTCCCCCCGCCCCCGAAGCGGAACCCTGACCTGATCCCGAGGACGCCGACGGATCGGTGTGCAGACCCGCCGGAAGGGCGAATTCCGACGTGGGGTGGTCGTCCTCCTGCGGAGCCGCCGGCTGCTCCGTACCGGCCGGCGGGACGAAGGCGCTGCGTGCCTCGTCGGACTGGGGCTTCTGGTCCTCGGGACCGCCCTGTTCCGCCACCACTCGACCTCGTTCCTTACTCGACCGCCCGTCCTGGGAGCGCTTCTGCCCAGTATGTGCACGGACATGGGCCGCCACGCGCAACGGGCGGCGCACCGGTCAAGGTGTGCCGCCCGTCGGTTACCGCGGTCAGTGGGCCCGATCGGCCCCGAGCGCCGCGATCCACGCCGCCCCGCCCGTAAGCGGAACCGGAAGGATCACGTCAGTGTGCGCCGCCCTGCGCCTCGAGACGCTTGTAGGAGGCCTCGATCTCGGCCTCGGCCTCGGTGCGGCCGACCCAGTCGGCGCCCTCGACGGACTTGCCCGGCTCCAGGTCCTTGTAGACCTCGAAGAAGTGCTGGATCTCCAGGCGGTCGAACTCCGACACGTGGTGGATGTCGCGAAGGTGCTCCACCCGGGGGTCGGACGCGGGGACGCACAGCAGCTTGTCGTCGCCGCCCGCCTCGTCGGTCATCCGGAACATGCCGATGGCGCGGCACTTGATGAGACAACCGGGGAAGGTCGGCTCGTCCAGGATGACCAGCGCGTCCAGCGGGTCGCCGTCCTCGCCGAGGGTGTTCTCGACGAAGCCGTAGTCGGCCGGGTAGCTGGTCGAGGTGAAGAGTCGACGGTCCAGGCGGATCCGACCGGTCTCGTGGTCCACCTCGTACTTGTTCCGCGAACCCTTCGGGATCTCGATGGTGACGTCGAACTCCACGGGTGGCTCCTCCATGATCAACACATACGACTGGTGGTTAAGTGTCCCTCACGCAGACGAGTGCTCGCGAAAGGGGCTGGTCAACGGTGGCCGAGCCGGTGCGGAAACCGACGGAGGAACCGCTGAGCAGGTGGGGCGGGTGGAAAACCCCGCACTTCTCGAAGCGCGGGGGCGCGTCCGGGGACCGCCTGGTGGTCGCAGGCTCCGCGGTGCTCGGCCTGGTGGTCGCCGCCGGCGCCGTCCTGGCCGCCGGCCCCTGGGACTCCGGTCAGCGTAAGGCCGAGCGGGACCTCGCAGCCGTCGAGCTGCACTCAGGTGGCGTACATCACCAGGGGGATCCGCTCGACGGGCCGGCTCCCGCCGCCAGTGCCCCGGCCGTGCTCAGTGCCCTGGGTGACACGGCCGGCGTCACCTCCCCGGCGGGGATGAAGGGCCTGGAGGCCGTGCTCACCCCCCTGTTGGACGTACCCGCCCTCGGCACCGTACGCACCGCGGTGGTCATCGACGCGGCGACCGGGAAACAGCTGTACGCCCGGGGCGCCGGGACCCCCATGACCCCCGCGTCCACGGTGAAGATCGCCACGACCACCGCCGCCCTGTCGGCCCTCGGGCCCGACCACCGCATCGCCACGACGGTCCGGGTGTCACCGGACTCCCGCACCCTCACGCTCGTGGGCGGCGGCGACCCCACGCTCGACAAGGCGGCCCTGCGCACCCTGGCCGCCGACGCGGCGCGCTCGCTGCGGGACGCCGGAGCCGGGCCGGTCCGGCTGACGTACGACACCTCGCGATACTCCGGCCCCGCTCTGCACCCCATCGGCCCCAACGAGAACATCGCCCCCGTCAGCGCGCTCATGACCGACGAGGGCCGCCTCGACGGCAGCGACCGGGGACCCGCGCCCCGCACGGACGATCCCGCCCGCGACACCGCCCGCACCTTCGCCGCCGCGTTGGAGAAGGCGGGTGTCGCCACCCGCTCGGCGCCCTCGTCCGGACGGGTGGTAGCGGGCTCGCGGACCGTGGCGACCCACCTGTCGAAGCCGCTCTCCGCGCTCGTCGAGCGCGCCCTGACGAACAGCGACAACGACATCGCCGAGGCCCTGGCCCGCCAGACCGCCCTGAAGGCCGGGGAGCCGGCTTCCTTCGCCGGGAGCCGCCGCGCCGTCTCCGCCCGGCTGAAGACGCTGCGGCTGCCGATGGGGGGCGCCGCCCTCGCCGACGGCAGCGGTCTCGACCGGGCCGACAAGGTGACGGCGGGCCTGCTGGCCGGGCTCCTGGCACGTGCCGCCGATCCGGACCACCCGGAGCTGCGCACGGTCCTCACCGGCCTGCCCGTCGCCGGATTCAGCGGCACCCTCGGGGCCCGCTACACCGCGACGTCCGGGGGCACCGGCCTGATCAGGGCCAAGACGGGCACCCTGACCGGGGTCAACAGCCTTGCCGGGACCGTCGTCGACGCGAAGGGCCGACTGCTCGCCTTCGCCTTCCTGGCCTCGGGCACCACGTCCCCGGACCGCGCACAGGCCTCTCTGGACGCGCTGGCCACCGCGCTCGTCAAAGGCACCCGGTGAGCGGCTGACACCCCACCACGGGGCGACCACCTCACGTACGGTTGACGCATGACGAGCATCGGTGGTGCCGAGATGGTCGACTGGAATCTCGCGGTCGCGACCGCGACGAGGTTCGTGCGGCCGGGTCCCGAGATCAGCCGTGAGGAGGCCCGTGCCGTCGTCGCCGAACTCCGTCGGCACGCCAAGGCCTCGGAGGAACACGTCCGTTCGTTCACGCGGATGATTCCCGAGGGCCACGAGCCCGAGGACACGCCGGTCCTGGTCGTCGACCGGGCCGGATGGATCAGGGCCAACGTCGCGGGGTTCCGCGAACTGCTGCGTCCGCTGCTGGCGAAGATGCAGGACCGCCGCGGCGGGGGCCCCGGCGGGGCCGTGCTCGGCGCGGTCGGCGGCAAGGTGACCGGCGTCGAACTGGGCATGCTGCTGTCGTTCCTCGCCTCCCGGGTCCTCGGACAGTACGAGACGTTCGCCCCCGCCACCCGGGAGTTCCCCGCCTCCTCCAAGGGCGGTGGCCGGCTGCTGCTCGTCGCCCCGAACATCGTCCACGTCGAGCGCGAACTCCAGGTCGACCCGCACGACTTCAGGCTCTGGGTGGCCCTCCACGAGGAGACCCACCGCACCCAGTTCACCGGGGTTCCCTGGCTCAGGGACCACCTGCGGGGCGAGATCCAGTCCTTCCTCGAAGAGACCGACGTCGACCCGATGACCGTGCTCGAACGCGTCCGGGAGGCCGTGCAGACCTTCTCCGGCGGCAGCCGTCCGGAGGGCGAGCGCGGGGAGGAGGGCGACGACGGCGGCCGCAGTCTCGTCGAGCTCGTCCAGACGCCCTCCCAGCGCGAGATCCTGGGCCGGCTCACCGCGGTGATGTCCCTGCTCGAAGGGCACGCGGACTTCGTCATGGACGGCGTGGGCCCCGACGTCGTGTCCTCCGTCGCGGAGATCAGGGAGAAGTTCCAGCAGCGCCGGGCGCGCGGTGCGAGCCGGCTCGACATGGCGCTCCGCAAGCTCCTCGGCCTGGACGCGAAGCTACGGCAGTACCGCGACGGCGAGAAGTTCGTCAGGGCCGTCGTCGGGGAGGTCGGCATGGACGGGTTCAACCGGGTGTGGACCTCGCCCAACACCCTTCCCACGAAAGCCGAGATCGCCGCTCCGGCGGACTGGGTGGCGCGGGTGCACCGTAAGGCAGATTCGTGATCATGACCCCTCGGGTGGCATGAGATTGACCCTCTTATCACCCATCCGAGGGACCATAGGGGCATGGGAAGGCGTGCAATGCTCGATGAACAGCTTGGCTCTGTCACCATCGACGCACTCTGAGTGACGGGACCCCGTCCCGGCCACGCTCTGAGGCGCCCCCCGAAACCTCACCCGAAGGGCACCGGACATGGGTCCCCATCCTGCGGTCGCGGCGATACGCCTGGCGGTCCGCCGCGTACTCCACGACGTCGTCACCGAACACAACCGTCACACCGAGCAGGCCGGCCACGCCGAGTTCGCCGAGGCCGGTACGGGCGGGAGGCGTTCCCCGCTTCCCGAGCGGCCCGAGACCCCGCTGGTGCTCGTCGCCTGCTCCGGGGGCGCCGACTCCATGGCCCTCGCCTCGGCCCTCGCCTTCGAGTCGCGCAAGCTCCCCGTCCGCGCGGGCGGCATCACCGTCGACCACAACCTCCAGCCGGGCTCGGACCTCCGGGCCGGCGAAGTCGTCGCCCGGCTCACCGAGATGTCTCTGGACCCCGTCGAGGCCATCGCCGTCCAGGTCGGCCGTGACGGCGGGCCCGAGGCCGCCGCCCGTGACGCCCGCTACGCCGCCCTGGACGCCGCCGCGGAGCGCCACGGCGCCACTGCCGTCCTCCTCGGGCACACCCGTGACGACCAGGCCGAGACCGTGTTGCTGGGCCTGGCCCGCGGCTCGGGTATCCGCTCGCTCTCCGGGATGGCCGCCGCCTCCGGCCCCGCCGGCCGCTATCGCCGGCCCTTCCTCCAGCTCGACCGGCAGACAGCCCGCAAGGCCTGCCTGGTCCAGTCGATCCCCGTCTGGGACGACCCCCACAACGTCGACCCCGCCTACACCCGCTCCCGGCTCCGCCACGAAGGCCTGCCCGCCCTGGAGAAGGCGCTGGGCAAGGGGGTGGTCGAGGCCCTCGCCCGTACGGCCCAGCTCTCCCGCGACGACGCCGACGCCCTCGACACCTGGGCGGCCGAGGCCGCCCGCTCGGTCCGGGACGACGCCGGACGGCTGGAGTGCGCCAAGCTCTCGGTCCTGCCACCCGCGGTACGCCGCCGGGTGCTGCGCCGGGCCGTCATCGACGCGGGGTCGCCCGCGGGTTCCCTCTTCGCCCGTCACGTCGAGGAAGTCGACCGGCTGATCACCGGCTGGCGGGGCCAGGGCGGCATCAACCTGCCCGGCCGCGTCGAGGTCCGGCGCCAGGGTGGCAGACTGGTGATCCGGCAGAGCTGATGCGCAAGCGGCTGAAGTGCAGGCGAAACGCCGGTCCGGCCCGGGGAACAGTCCGGAGCGGCAGGCAGAGAAAGAGACGCGGGTGAACGAGAAGGACATGGGCACCGACCTCCAGTCGGTGCTCCTCACCAAGGAAGAGATCGACGCGAAGCTCGTGGAGCTGGCAGCGAAGATCGACGCGGAGTACGCGGGCAAGGACCTGCTCATCGTCGGCGTGCTCAAGGGCGCGGTGATGGTCATGGCGGATCTGGCCCGTGCGCTGTCCACCCCCGTCACCATGGACTGGATGGCCGTCTCGTCGTACGGCGCGGGCACCCAGTCCTCGGGAGTCGTCCGGATCCTCAAGGACCTCGACACCGACATCAAGGGCAAGCACGTCCTGATCGTCGAGGACATCATCGACTCCGGTCTGACGCTGTCCTGGCTCCTGACCAACCTCGGCTCACGTGAGCCGGCGAGCCTGGAGGTCTGCACGCTGCTCCGCAAGCCGGACGCCGCGAAGGTCGCGATCGACGTGCAGTGGGTCGGCTTCGACATTCCCAACGAGTTCGTCGTCGGCTACGGCCTGGACTACGCGGAGAAGTACCGCAACCTCCCCTTCGTCGGCACTCTGGCCCCGCACGTCTACGGAGGCTGAGACGCCGGGCCCCGCGGGGCCCGGCCGAACCGGCCCGGAATACAGGGAACCCTTGTGGCGTTCGGGCCGTTGGAGTCTTCGAAGACGGGTTTGCCGGACGTCCCCTGCGGTCACGGGTGACAATGCTGGGGTACCGTCCGAAGAACACTCTTTTCTCACAGCAGCATTTACCTACGGGCAGGAGGGACGGGGCGACTTCGCTCCGTATGGATGGACGTGAAGCGATACTTCCGTGGGCCGGTCATGTGGATCGTGCTGGCCGTCCTCGCCGTGGTCGTGCTGATGCAGGTCGTCGGCTCGTCCGGCGGCTACAAGACGGTGGACACCGGCAAGGTGATCCAGGCGATCAGCAAGAACCAGGTGGAGCAGGCCAAGCTGACCACCGGTGACGAACAAATCCTGAAGATCGAGCTGAAGGACAAGCAAAAGCTCGAGGGCGAGTCCGGCAGCAAGTTCCAGGCGAGCTACATCGGCGACCAGGGTGTCCAGCTCGCCGACACGCTGCAGAAGAAGTTCGAGAGCGGTGACATCGACAAGGGTTACACCGTCTCGCCGTCGAAGCAGTCCCCGTTCGTCTCGATCCTTCTCTCCCTGCTGCCCTTCGTCCTGATCGTGGTCGTCTTCCTGTTTCTGATGAATCAGATGCAGGGCGGCGGTTCCAAGGTCATGCAGTTCGGCAAGTCCAAGGCGAAGCTGATCACCAAGGACACGCCGAAGACGACGTTCGCCGATGTGGCGGGGTCGGACGAGGCCGTCGAGGAACTGTACGAGATCAAGGAATTCCTCCAGGAGCCGGCGAAGTTCCAGGCCGTCGGCGCCAAGATCCCCAAGGGCGTCCTGCTGTACGGGCCGCCCGGTACGGGTAAGACGCTGCTCGCCCGCGCCGTCGCCGGCGAGGCGGGTGTGCCGTTCTACTCGATCTCCGGTTCCGACTTCGTCGAGATGTTCGTCGGTGTCGGTGCCTCCCGTGTCCGTGACCTCTTCGAGCAGGCCAAGGCGAACGCCCCGGCGATCGTCTTCGTCGACGAGATCGACGCAGTCGGCCGGCACCGTGGTGCCGGTATGGGCGGCGGTCACGACGAGCGCGAGCAGACGCTGAATCAGCTGCTCGTGGAGATGGACGGCTTCGACGTGAAGGGTGGCGTGATCCTGATCGCCGCCACGAACCGGCCGGACATCCTGGACCCGGCGCTGCTGCGTCCCGGACGCTTCGACCGGCAGATCGCGGTCGACCGGCCGGACATGCAGGGACGCCTCGAGATCCTCAAGGTGCACCAGAAGGGCAAGCCGGTCGCGGAGGACGTGGACCTCAACGCGGTCGCGCGTCGCACGCCCGGCTTCACCGGTGCGGACCTGTCGAACGTGCTGAACGAAGCGGCGCTCCTCACGGCGCGCAGCAACAAGAAGCTGATCGACAACTCCATGCTCGACGAGGCCATCGACCGTGTCGTGGCGGGCCCGCAGAAGCGGACCCGGATCATGTCCGAGAAGGAAAAGAAGATCACCGCGTACCACGAGGGCGGACACGCCCTGGTCGCGGCGGCCTCACCCCAGTCGGACCCGGTCCACAAGATCACGATCCTCTCCCGCGGCCGCGCCCTCGGTTACACGATGGTGCTTCCGGAGGAGGACAAGTACTCCACGACCCGCAACGAGATGCTCGACCAGCTGGCGTACATGCTGGGCGGGCGTGCGGCCGAGGAGCTGGTCTTCCACGACCCGACGACCGGCGCTGCGAACGACATCGAGAAGGCCACTGCCACGGCCCGCGCGATGGTCACGCAGTACGGCATGACCGAGCGTCTGGGCGCGATCAAGTTCGGTGGCGACAACACCGAGCCGTTCGTGGGCCGCGAGATGGGCCACCAGCGCGACTACTCGGAAGAGGTCGCGGCGCTCGTCGACGAAGAGGTCAAGAAGCTCATCGAGACCGCGCACAACGACGCGTGGGAGATCCTCGTAGAGAATCGCGACATCCTCGACGCGCTGGTCCTGGAGCTTCTGGAGAAGGAGACGCTCGGCAAGGAGCAGATCGCCGAGATCTTCGCCCCGATCGTGAAGCGGCCGGCCCGCCCGGCGTGGACCGGCTCGGCACGGCGTACCCCGTCGACGCGCCCGCCGGTGCTCTCTCCCAAGGAGCTGGCACTCACCAACGGCAGCGCCAACGGTTCGGCCACCACGGAGATCACTCCGACGGACATGTCGAAGAGCAACGGCACGTCCACCGAGGCGCTCCCCGAGGACCGCCCCGAGAGCTAGCCCTCCTGACCCGATCCGGTGTGGCCCCTGTCACGTCATGGGGGCTCCACCGGGCCCGGAATGGATGCCGCGCCCCCCAGGTTCTAGCCTGTGGGGGCGCGGCTTTTTTTCGTACGGCCCGCGCAGTGCCTGCCGTGTTCCGTGAGTCCGGGCGGGCCCGCGCATGTGACTGCACAGAGGAACGAGGCACAGATGACCGACCCGGTGACGCTGGACGGGCAGGGTTCGATCGGCGTATTCGACGAGAAGAGGGCCGAGTCCGCTGTACGGGAGCTCCTCATCGCCGTCGGAGAGGACCCGGACCGCGAGGGCCTGCGCGAGACTCCGGGCCGGGTGGCACGTGCGTACAAGGAGATATTCGCGGGTCTCCACCAGGAGCCCGAGGACGTGCTGACGACGACGTTCGACCTCGGCCACGACGAGATGGTGCTGGTCAAGGACATCGAGGTGTTCAGCACCTGCGAGCACCACCTGGTGCCCTTCCGCGGCGTCGCGCACGTCGGATACATCCCGGCGACCAGCGGCAAGATCACGGGGCTGTCCAAACTGGCCAGGCTGGTCGACGTCTATGCCCGGCGGCCGCAGGTGCAGGAACGGCTCACCACTCAGATCGCCGAGTCGCTCATGGCGATCCTGGAGCCACGCGGGGTCATCGTGGTCGTCGAGTGCGAGCACATGTGCATGTCGATGCGCGGCATCCGTAAGCCGGGGGCCAAGACCATCACCTCCGCGGTGCGCGGCCAGCTGAGGGACTCCGCCACGCGCGCCGAGGCGATGAGCCTCATCATGGCGCGCTGACCTGGAGCCCCGCACGGCCCACGCGGCGTGCCGATGAGTTCGGGCGGCGGTGGGAGTCCACCCTGGTGACGGCGGCCCACGGGCCGTCTCCACCAGGAAGAGGAGTTCCCATGCCATTCACCCATGTGCTCGCGGTGGCGCCCGTGACGGCCTTCGAACCCGCGCTGGAGTGGTACGAGAGGCTTTTCGGGCGCCCGGCGGACACCAGGCCCATGGACGGGCTGGCCGACTGGCACATCTCACCGGACGCCTGGCTCCAGGTGTTCCGGTCGCCCGAGCATGCGGGCGGCGCCCTGGTCAACCTGGTGGTCGACGATCTGGACCGGGCGCTCGCGGATCTGGCCGGCCGGGGGATCACCGCGGGCGGGACTCAGCCGGGCGCGGGCGCCGTGCGCTTCGCCGCTGTCCACGATCCCGACGGGAACCGGGTCACCCTGATCGAGAACCCGGTGGCCGGCTGAGGAGCCCTCCTTGCAGCCGGACGCAGCCTGTAACCGGCCGGGGCGTCCCGGGCGCGGACTCAGGCCGCCTGAGCGCCGTGCCTGTCGTTGTCCTTGTCGTCCGGAAGCCTGCAGACGCGCTCCAGGAAGAGGGCGGCGGCGACGATCGCGACACCGGCCAGGACGGCGAAGCCCGCGTAGATGGCCTGGTCCCGACGCGGCGGCACGTCGAGGGAGCCGAGCAGGAAGACGCCCGTGCCGCCGTACAGCCCGCACACCAGTGAGGCGACGAGCGCGCTCGCCTGCCCGAAGACCAGGGCGCGCGCCGCCATGAGCGGTTCCACGCCCTTCGCGCCCGGCCGCCGCTCCCGCTGTGCCCGCAGCCGGGCCCGGATGGACAGGGCCGCGGCGAGCAGGACCGCGGCGATCGCGGCCAGCACGATGGGTGCGGCGATAGGCACGCTCGGCAGGGTGCCCAGGGAGTCCCAGAGGCGGGCCGCCCCCCAGGACAGCACGCCGGCTCCGACGAAGAGTCCGGCCAGCAGCCTGAGCCGTAGTTGCTTCACCGAGAGTGCCGCCCTTCGCCGCGCCGCCGTGGCCACCGTGCAGTCCGTCTGCCGGTGTCGTCCGTCCCTGAGCCTAACGACTACTCGGGGAGACGGAGTTCCAGGTCGGGTCGGGCAAGCACCCCGTCGCGTCCGACACCGCTCAGCAGGTCGGCGACCGCCCCGGCGCCCGGCAGTTGGGCCTCCGGGTCCACGTCGTGCCAGGGGGCGAGGACGAAGGCGCGCTCGTGGGCGCGCGGGTGGGGCAGGGTGAGCAGCGGGTCGTCGGAGACCACATCGGCGTACGACACGATGTCGACGTCGATGGTGCGCGGTCCCCAGCGCTCCTCGCGGACCCGGTCGAAGGCCTCCTCGATGGCCTGACCGCGCTCCAGCAGGGAGGACGGGGGCAGGGTCGTCTTCACCACGATCACCGCGTTGAGGTACGACGGCTGGGAGCCGGGATCGACGCCCCAGGGCTCGGTCTCGTAGACCGGGGAGACCGCCTTGACCCGCAGGCCGGGGGTGTCCTCCAGGGCGTCGATGGCGCCCTGGAGGGTTTCGAGGCGGTTGCCGAGGTTGGAGCCGAGGGAGATCACGGCCCGTTTCGGATTGGAGAGGGTGACGTCCGCCGCGTCGACCTGCTCGACCACGGACGTGGGAACCGGCTGAACGGTCGGGTCGCTCTGCCCCTCGGTGGAAAATGCGGTCATGCTCGGCTCCGGGTGATGGTGATGGTCACGTCGTCGAAGGGGACGGTGATCGGTGCGTCCGGCTTGTGGACGACGACCTCGACCTCCTGGACGCCCTCGTGCTTGAGGCACTGTTGCGCGATGCGTTCCGCGAGGGTCTCGATCAGATCGACGGGCTCACCCTTGACGACGTCGACGACCTCTTCCGCCACCACGCCGTAGTGGACGGTCTTGGTGAGGTCGTCCGCGGCTGCCGCGGGGCGGGTGTCGAGGCCGAGCACCAGGTCCACGATGAAGGTCTGGCCCTCTTCGCGTTCCTTCGGGAAGACACCGTGGTGCCCACGGGCTTTGAGGCCGCGCAGCGCGACACGATCCACGCGAATCACTCCTGCTGTTGTCGTCTCTGGAGGCACCGGCCGCGTGCGGGCGGAGAGGTGCCGTCTTTTGAATCTACCCGCGGGCACCGACAGCTCCTGCCCGCGGGGCGTGCGCGTAACCCGGCAGTGGGTTGGTAGCCGCCTATACCCCGTGATCGGGAAGCGCAATCATCCGAGTGCCGGCCCGGCGGGTCAGGAAGACGGGTCCTCGTCCCCCTCCTCGCCGGTCTCGGCCAGTACGGGTGAGCCGTGGTGCGACCAGAGCTTCCAGCCCTCGGGTGTGCGGCGGAACACGTTGGTGGCGACGACGAGCTGCCCGACGAGCGGGCCCAGGTCGTTGCCCTCCTCCGCGGGACCACCGCTCAGGATGTTCTCGGTGCAGGTCACCAGGGCGGTGTCACCGGTCATCGAGACCCCGACGTCGGTCAGGAAGAACTGGATGTACTCGGTGTCCGCCATGATGAGTGCGTAGCTCCGCAGTACCTCGCCGCGGCCCGCGAGCACCGGCCAGCCGGGGTGGACGCAGGAGACGGTGAGATCCTCGCCGGGCAGCCAGAGAGCCGACAGCTCGTCGAGGTCGCCGCGTTCCATCGCCTCGTAGAAGGCGGTGTTGGCCTGCTCGACCGCGGCGATGTCGGCGGCGGCGGCCTCGTGCTCGTCCCGCGGGGCGCTCATGCGGCTCCTTCCACGGCGCGGGCCACCCGTACCGCGTCCGCGGTGGGCCGTACGGCATGCACCCGGACGGCCCAGGCGCCCGCCCCGGCCGACAGCGCCGAGACGGCGGCCGTCGCGGCGTCGCGTTCCCTGGCGGGCGGCGGAGTCTCCCCTTCGCCCGCCAGGACATGACCGAGGAACCGCTTGCGGGAAGCGGCGACGAGCAACGGCCTGCCCAGGTCGTGGAGCCGGTCGAGGTGTGCCACCAGCGCCAGGTCCTGGGCGGCGTTCTTGGCGAAGCCCAGCCCGGGGTCGATGACGAGCCTCGCGGGGTCGACCCCGCCGTCGATCACGGCCTCCATGCGGGCGCGCAGCTCGGCGACCACCTCGCCCACGACGTCCCCGTAGACGGCACGGCTGTTCATCGACTCGCTGAAACCACGCCAGTGCATGACGACGAACGGCACGCCGGCGTCTGCGACGACCGGGATCATGCCCGGGTCCGCCAGGCCCCCGCTCACGTCGTTGACCATCGCGGCACCGGCGGCGACGGACCGCTCCGCGACGTGGGCACGCATGGTGTCGACGGAGACGGTGACGCCCTCGGAGGTCAGTCCCCGCACGACGGGGATCACTCGCCGCAGTTCCTCCGCCTCGTCGACCCTGCTGGCCCCCGGGCGGGTCGACTCGCCACCGACGTCGACCAGATCCGCGCCTTCGGCCACCAGTTCGAGGCCGTGCTTGATCGCCGCCGTGGTGTCGAACCAGTGGCCGCCGTCGGAGAAGGAGTCGGGTGTCACATTGACGACTCCCATGACCGCGCAGCGGTCCCACTCCGGCAGGCCCCGCACTGTGCCCCGTCCTCGCAACGTACTCATACGACCAGCCTAGGCCCGGGAAGTGCCCGGCCGGGCCGTACCGGACACGGGGCTCTCCCGCCGGTCCGGGGGCGGTGGCCTCCCGGCGAGGCACTCCCGTCGTGCCGCCGCGGACCGGATCCCCCGTGCCTGATTCAGCCGGATGGACGCGGGGTGCGGTGGTCGGCGGGACGGGGTGGGGCCCTCATCAGGGGGAGCCGACGCCGGCCACGGTCTCCACGGCGACCTGGGCGCGCGGTACGTCCTGGGCGTCCGCGTCGATCGAGCGGCGCAGTGCCTCGTGGAGGCGTGCGGGCGTGAGTACACCGAGGAAACGGCCCGCGCTCTCCTTGTCGATGACGGCTATCCAGCCCGCGTCGTGCTGCAGCATCGTGGAGAAGGCCTGCTTGAGCGGTGCGCCGAGCGGCAGCCAGGCCTCCATGCGCCGCGCGTGTTCGCGGACCGTGCCCTTGGCCGTCAGCGCGTCGCCCGCGGGGATCCAGCCGTGCAGCTTGTCCTGGCTGTCGAGTACGACGGCCCAGCGAGCGCCGTCCGCCCGCAGCCGCTCGGTCGCCCCCGCCAGGGAGTCGTCGAGGTGGACGACCGGGGGCTGTTCCAGGTCGCTCTCCTCGATGGGCGTGACCGAGAGCCGCTTCAGGCCCCGGTCGGCCCCGACGAAGTCGGCGACGTACGGAGTGGCAGGGGCCCCGAGCACCGTGGCGGGGGTGTCGAACTGCTCGATGCGGCCCTGCCCGTACACGGCGATGCGGTCGCCGAGCCGGACGGCTTCCTCGATGTCGTGAGTGACGAAGAGCACGGTCTTGCGCACCCGCGCCTGCAGTTTCAGGAATTCGTTCTGCAGCCTTTCCCGGACGACCGGGTCGACCGCGCCGAAAGGTTCGTCCATGAGCAGAACCGGTGGGTCCGCGGCGAGGGCGCGTGCCACGCCCACGCGTTGGCGCTGGCCGCCGGAAAGCTGCTCGGGATAGCGGCCGCCGTAGACGGAGGGATCCAGTCCGACGAGATCCAGCAGTTCAGCGGCGCGTTCCTGTGCTTTCCCCCGCTTCCAGCCGAGGAGATGGGGGACGGTCGCGGTGTTCTCAAGGACCGTCTTGTGCGGGAAGAGTCCCACCTGCTGGATGACATAACCGATTCGGCGGCGGAGTTGGACGGGGTCGATGGCCGATATGTCGTCCCCGTCGAGGAATATTCGTCCCTCGGTCGGTTCGATCAGGCGGTTCACCATCTTCATGGTGGTCGTCTTGCCGCAGCCGGAAGGTCCGACGAGCGTGACCAGTTCACCCTCGGCGACCTCGAAGGAAAGGCCGTCGACGGCGGTGGTGCCGTCCGCGTACCGCTTGGTGACGTGCTCGAAACGGATCATGATTCCCTATTGTGACGCGGGTTCTGTGAAGGCCATGTTGCCGGAATACGACAGCCTCGGCGATTGTCGGTGGTTGAGGATAGGGTCACCGGGGACCGGAGTCGTGACGGCAACAGGAGGTGGGGACGGATGGCCGACCAGAACTGCCTGGTGGCGAACGACTGGATCTGCGGTGAGTATCTGCGTTCCCGCAGCCATGAGTTGACCGATGCCACGCTCCAGCACATCTGGATCACGTCGGCCTCCGTGCTGATAGGCCTCGTGGTGGCCTTTCCGCTCGCCCTGCTCGCGCGCCGGGGCCGGCATTTCGCCGGACCCGTGCTGGGACTGACGACGGTGCTCTACACCGTGCCGTCGCTGGCGATGTTCTCGCTGCTGCTGCCGGTCTTCGGACTCTCGGCCGCGCTCGTCGTCACGGGCCTGGTGCTGTATTCGCTGACGATCCTCGTGCGCAACATCCTCGCCGGCCTCGAAGCCGTGCCGGAGGAGGCCAGGGAAGCCGCGAAGGGTATGGGCTACGGGCCGGCGCGGCTCCTCTGGGAGGTGGAGCTCCCGCTGGCGCTGCCCGCGCTGATGGCCGGTCTGCGGATCGCGACCGTGTCGACGGTCGCGCTGACCACGGTCGGCTCGCTGGTCGGCAAGGGCGGACTCGGGAATCTCATCGAGGACGCCCTGCCGAGCTTCTTCAAGGCCCAGGTGCTCACCGCGTCCGTGCTCTGCGTGCTGCTCGCGGTGGCCGCCGACCTGCTGTTGCTGGGCCTCCAGCGCCTGCTCACGCCCTGGACCCGGATACGGAGGCCCGCAGGGGCGCCCGGAGCGCCGGGCATCGTCAAGACGGAGGCGGGCTGATCCATGGGAGTCGTAGGAGAGGCCTGGGCCTGGCTCACCACCGGTGCCAACTGGTCGGGGGAGGGCGGCGCCGCGCAGCGGCTCGGCGAGCACCTTTACGTCAGCGGGCTCGCTCTCGCGGTCGCCTGCGCCATCGCCCTGCCGGTCGCGCTGTATCTGGGGCACTCGGGCAAGGGAGGGGCGCTCGCGGTCAACGTGTCCAACGTGGGGCGCGCGGTTCCCGTGTTCGCGGTGCTGGCCCTTTTCATGATGACGCCCCTGCGCAACTCCGGTTATCTGCCCACCGTCATCGCCCTGGTGCTGTTCGCCGTGCCCCCGCTGCTGACCAACGCCTATGTCGGGATGACCGAGGTGGACAGGTCGGTGCTGGAGGCCGCGCGCGGCATGGGGATGTCGGGTGCGCAGCTCTTCCTGCGGGTCGAGCTTCCACTGGCCTACCCGATGATCATGACCGGCCTGCGGTCCGCCGCCGTCCAGGTGGTCGCCACCGCGTCGATCGCGGCCATGGTCGGCCTCGGCGGCCTGGGCCGGATCATCACCGCCGGATTCAATACCTACGACACGGCACAGGTCTTCGCCGGTGCTGTGCTCGTCGCCCTCCTGGCCCTCGTCGTGGAGGGCGTGCTCGTGGCGCTGGACCGGCTGCTGTCGCCTCTGCGCCGCCGCCGGGCCGTGTGAGCGCACGGGCTTATCGGACTGTGCACACCATTTTTTCGCGGACGGAGAAGAACATGAGCAGGACCTCGCGCATAGCGGGTGCGGTCGTCGGAGCGGTCGTGCTGGCAGGGTCGCTCGCCGCTTGCGGCGGCGACAGCCTGGAGGAGGGGAAGAGCGGCTCGGACACGGGTGCCGCAGGCGGCTCCAAGAAGGGCTCGCTCGTCGTCGGTGCCGCCGCGTTCACCGAGTCCAAGGTGCTCGCCGAGCTCTACGCCCAGGTGCTGGGCGGCGCCGGATACGACACCTCGGTCACCACGGTGAAGAACCGCGAGCTGTACGAGCCCTCCCTCGAGAAGGGCGAGATCGATGTCGTCCCCGAATACGCGGCGACCATCGCGGAATTCCTCAACGCCAAGACCAACGGCGCGGAGGAGGCCGGGAAGACCCCGGTCGCCTCGGGTGACGTGACCGCCACCGTGACCGCGCTGGAGAAGCTCGCCGCCCCGCTCGGGCTGAAGGTCCTTCCGGCCGGGAAGGCCGTCGACCAGAACGCCTTCGCCGTGTCGAAGGAATTCGCGCAGAAGAACAGCCTTGAGACGCTTTCCGATCTCGGCAAGTCGAAGATCAAGGTGAAGATCGCGGCGGGCGACGAGTGCGAGGTGCGTCCGTTCTGCGCCCCGGGACTGAAGAAGACCTACGGCATCGACGTGGCCGGGATCGACCCGAAGGGCGTCGGCACTCCGCAGTCCAAGCAGGCGGTCAAGGACGGCAAGGACCAACTGGTCCTCACCACCACCACGGACGCCGTGCTCGATTCGTACGGTCTGGTGTTCCTGGAGGACGACAAGAAGCTGCAGAACGCGGACAACATCCTTCCCGTGGTCAATGCCAAGGACGCCGGTGCGCCGGAGATCGCCGAGGCTCTCGCGAAGCTCACCGGCGTACTCACCACCGAGGACCTGGCGGAACTGAACCGCAAGGTCGACGCAGAGCGCGCCAAGCCCGCCGATGCCGCCCAGGAGTATCTGCGGTCGAAGGGCTTGATCAAGAAGTAGGAGCTGGAAGATGCACTTGGGGGGCCACAAGGTAACCGGCGGGGAACAGATTGCCGGGTGGCCTCCCAAGTGACTCGTACGCACGGTAAATTTCGAGCCATGCCACGAGGACGCCACCGCCATTCGCCACCCCTCCACAGAATCCTGCCGCCCGCCGTGGTGGCCGGAGTGCCGGTCGTGTGTGCCGCCGGAGCCTGGCTCCTCGCGGAACCCCTGGCTCTGCGTGCCCTGGTGACCGCCACCGCGGCTGCCGCTCTCACCGGCGCCTACCTGATGCGTAGCTGGGACCGGGCCGCCGGGCTGCGCGTCGCGGAGCTGACCCGGGCCCGGGTCAGCGACGAGTGGAAGACCGAGGAGCGCATAGCCGAACTCGAGGCGGACCTCGAGGAATCAAGGGAGCTGCGCACCCGGATGGAGACCAGGCTCCGCCGCAAGCGGGTGGAGCTCGCCGGCCTGCGGGGCGAACACGCCGCGCTCCTGCGCCGGTACGCCAACGCCGAGACGGAACGTGCCAGCGCACTGGAGGGCCGCAGGCAGCTCGCCATCGAGGCGTCCGCACCGCGCGAACTCCTCCCCGCACGCTCGACGCCGACACCGGACGCCTACGCGCGCGCAGCCCGGGCCCTGCAGGACCTGACCCGCAACGCAGCCCTCCAGGAAGCCCGCCGCACGGCCGAGCAGGCCCGGGAGCGCGACCTCGCGGAGCGGTCGGCCGATCGCGAAACGGAGGGCAACGGGCCCAAGGGGAAGCACGCGGGGGTCGCCGGAGCGGGCGAACTCCAGCACCGCCGTCCCTCCACCCCCGCTCCCGCGCAGCAGGAGCAGCTGTCGCCGGCGCGCCCGCCCCGCGCCGTCCCCGCGGCGTCGGCCGTCGTCCCTTACGCCGCGTCGCGCCGCCACCTCGTCCCGCAGGGGAGCTTCGACTTCTTCGGCACGCAGAAGGCCGATGCCGCGATCGAGTCCGTGCAGAACGAGGACCTCGCCGACGTGGTGGGCGAGGAGGCTCTGGCGGCTCACCGCACCGGCACGGCCGAGAACCGGGCGGCCGGCAAGGTCATCGATCTGACCGCGCACGACGAGACCGAGCAGATGGACGTCGTCGAACTGCGCAGCGCCGTCTCCTCGTAGCCCGGGGCGGCACCGCGCGGGACCTTACTTGTCGATGTCCCCGACGACGAAGAAGAGCGAACCCAGGATCGCCACCATGTCGGCGACGAGTGTGCCCGGCAGCAGCTCGGTCAGCGCCTGGATGTTGTTGTACGACGCGGAGCGCAGCTTCAGCCGGTACGGCGTCTTCTCGCCTGTGGAGACCAGGTAGTACCCGTTGATGCCGAGCGGGTTCTCGGTCCACGCGTAGGTGTGCCCCTCCGGTGCCTTCAGCACCTTGGGCAGGCGCTGGTTGATCGGGCCGGGCGCCAGGTCCGCCATCCGGTCGAGGCAGGCGTCCGCGAGGGCCAGCGCGTTGTGGGTCTGTTCCAGCAGGCACTCGAAGCGGGCCAGGCAGTCGCCCTCGGTCCGGGTGACGACCGCGAGGGTGTCCTGGAGTTCTCCGTAGGCGAGGTACGGCTCGTCGCGCCGGAGGTCGAAGTCGACACCGGAGGCGCGGGCGATCGGCCCGGACACCCCGTAGGCGTGCACGGCCTCCGGGGACAGGATCCCCACGCCGCGGGTGCGGCCGCGGAAGATCTCGTTGCCGAGCACCAGCCGGTCGTACACGTCCATCCGCGAACGCACGGACGCCACGGCGTCCCTGGCGCGGCCGAGCCAGCCGGCCGGCAGGTCCTCCTTGAGGCCGCCGACCCTGTTGAACATGTAGTGCATCCGGCCGCCGGAGACCTCCTCCATGACGGCCTGGAGTTCCTCGCGCTCCCTGAACGCGTGGAACACCGGTGTGATGCCGCCGAGTTCGAGGGGGTAGGAGCCGAGGAACATCAGATGGTTCAGCACCCGGTTCAGCTCAGCGAGCAGCGTCCTAGTCCAGATCGCGCGCTCCGGGACCTCCATTCCGAGCATGCGCTCGACGGCCATGACGACCCCGAGCTCGTTGGAGAAGGCCGACAGCCAGTCGTGGCGGTTGGCGAGCATGATGATCTGCCGGTAGTCGCGGGCCTCGAAGAGCTTCTCGGCACCGCGGTGCATGTAACCGATCACCGGCTCGGCCTGCTGGATCCGCTCTCCGTCCAGGACGAGCCGCAGCCGGAGCACACCGTGGGTGGAGGGGTGCTGCGGACCGATGTTCAGCACCATGTCGGTGCTCTCCGCCGCGCCGCCGATACCGATCATCGTCTCCGTCATGCGGGACAGTATCCCCCTTCGCCACCGGGCACCCGCTGCCGCAGCCAGCCGAAGTCGCCGAGCCCGCCACGGGCCGTGAGCTCCGCCGCCCCGCCCGCCGACGCGAGGGCACGCACATAGCCCGCCGGGTCGGCCGACGCCTGCGCCAGCGGGGGTCGTTCGCCGCTGATCCCCAGTTCCCGCAGGGCCGTCCGCTGGTCCAGGAGTTCCGCCGTACCGCCTGCCGCGGCCGCGCACGCGTCGAGTGCCACGTGCGAGGTCAGATCACACCGCCCGTCCGGTACGGCCCGTACCTCACGCCCCTCGCGGAATCCGGTCAGCGTCCCGAACGGCGGTCTCGATCCCCGTACGTGCGCGTAGTCCACCGCCACCGCAGTCCCGGCGGCCATCGAGGAGACGGCCCGCGCCCAGGCCTCGTCGCGCGGCAGGCCGATCTCCGCCCGGTCGCCCGGCCTGGACAGCGGCCACCAGCGGTCCAGCCACCGGGCGTCCGCCCCGGCCACCGGGTCCCCCAGCCGCTCCGTGCCGTCCTTCCGTACGAGGACGTAACGCGCCCGCCCGTCCTCGTCGGTCTGCGCGATCTGCGTCGGGACGTTGTCCAGCCACTCGTTGGCGAACAGCAGCCCCCGTGTGCCGGCCGGGAGTTCGGTGCGCCACTCGATCCCGGAGTCCAGGCCGGGCGGGCGCGGGGCGATCTCCACGGCGTACGCCCGCACGGTGAGGCCGGGGGCGACGGCGCCGCCCCGCAGCGCCGCCAGCACCCCGGTCAGCAGCTCACCGCGGCCGGCTCCGACATCCACGAGGTCGACCGCGTCCGTGCCCAGTTCGCGGGCGGTCGCGGCGAGGAGCCGGGCGACGGCGGTGGCGAACAGCGGGGAGGCGTGCACCGAGGTGCGGAAGTGTCCGGCGGGGCCCTCCGGTCGCCGGTAGAAACCCTCTTCCCCGTACAAAGCGGCATCAGCCGCTTCCCGCCACAGGCGCCAGTCATCCGTCACATGGGCAAGTCTCCACCTTGGGGAGTACGGTCCGAGGACCCGGATCGGCCCTTCGGCTGACCCGGGCACCGATCAGCTGTCCCTACGCTGGGTAACGTGCAGCGCTTCTACGATTTCGTCCGCAGACACCCGACGGGCGTCGACACCCTCTGGGCTGTCTTCCTCCTCGGGCTCTCCGGCGTGTCCATCGTGGCCGGCCAGGTCGGCGGGGGCCGGGAGCGCGTCGCCGCAGTGCCGATCGCCGTCGGCCTGAGCGTCGTGGTCGCGCTGCGCCGCCGCGCACCGGAGAAGATGCTGCTCCTCGCGATCCTGATGGGGCTCGCGCAGCTGCTGTTGGGGGTGCGTCCCGACGCGGCGGACTTCGCCCTGCTGGTGATCACCTACACGGTGGCCACGGTGGGGGAGCGCTGGGCCTCCCGGCTCGCCCTGGGGTGCAGCCTCGGGGCGGCGGCACTCTCACGGCTGCGCTGGCCCGAAGAAGCCCCCTCCGGCGGCTGGGCGCAGAGCTTCTTCTACGTCGTCGTGATGACCGTGCCCTTCGTGCTGGCCTGGGTGCTGGGCGACTCCATACGGACCCGGCGGGCCTACTTCAGCCAGCTGGAGGAGCGGGCCGCGCGGCTGGAGCGGGAGCGTGAGGCCCAGTCGAAGGTGGCCGTCGCCGCCGAACGGGCCCGTATCGCCCGCGAGCTGCACGACGTCGTCGCGCACAACGTGTCGGTGATGGTGGTCCAGGCCGACGGTGCGGCTTACGTCATGGACACGTCCCCCGACCAGGCCCGCCAGGCCCTGGAGACCATCTCCGGCACCGGCCGCCAGGCACTCGCCGAGATGCGCAGGCTGCTCGGCGTGCTGCGGACCGGTGACGCCGAGGAGAGCGGTGAGTACGTCCCGCAGCCCGACGTCGAGCAGATCGAGGAACTCGTCACGAAGGTCAGGGAGACCGGCCTGGCCGTGGACTTCAAGATCGAGGGCACCCCGCGTCCGCTGCCGAGAGGGGTCGAACTGACCGCCTACCGCATCGTCCAGGAAGCGCTCACCAACACCCGCAAGCACGGCGGCCCGGACGTCGGGGCGAGCGTGCGCCTTGTCTACTTCGACGACGGCCTCGGGCTGCTCGTCGAGGACGACGGCCGGGGCGCACCGCACGAGTTGTACGAGGACGGCGGGGCCGACGGCGCCGGCCAGGGAATGATCGGCATGCGCGAGCGGGTCGGCATGGTCGGCGGCACGCTGGACGCGGGTCCGCGCCAGGGTGGCGGCTTCCGGATCAGCGCCCTGCTTCCGCTCAAGCCGGCGAACCAGTGACAGAGGGACGGGACCCCATGACGATCCGCGTGATGCTCGTCGACGACCAGGCGCTGCTGCGCACCGGGTTCCGCATGGTGCTCGCCGCGCAGCCGGACATGGAGGTCGTCGCGGAGGCCGGGGACGGGGCCGAGGCGATCGAGGTCCTGCGGTCCACCGTCGTCGACGTGGTTCTGATGGACGTACGCATGCCGAGGCTCGACGGCGTCGAGGCGACCCGGCGCATCTGCGCGGCGGACGACCCGCCCAAGGTGCTGATCCTGACGACGTTCGACCTGGACGAGTACGCCTTCTCCGGTCTGAAGGCCGGCGCCGGCGGTTTCATGCTGAAGGACGTGCCGCCCGCCGAACTGCTCTCCGCGATCCGCTCGGTGCACAGTGGCGACGCCGTGGTCGCGCCGTCCACGACCCGCAGGCTGCTGGACCGCTTCTCGCCGATGCTGCCGAGCAGCACGAAGGAGCCGCAGCACACGGCCGTCGAGAAGCTGACGGGGCGCGAGCGCGAAGTGATGCTGCTGGTCGCCCAGGGCCTTTCGAACGGTGAGATCGCCGGCCGTCTGGTGCTGTCCGAGGCGACGGTCAAGACACACGTGGGGCGGATCCTCACCAAGCTGGCCCTGCGCGACCGCGTCCAGGTGGTCGTCCTCGCGTACGAGACCGGTCTGGTCAGGGCAGGCGGAGCGGGTTGAGCCCCGTACGGCGGAGGGCCGCCGTCACCGCAGCAGCCCTTCCAGGAAGTCGCTGCCCAACCGGGCCACCACGGTCAGGTCCAGCGCGTGCAGGACGTACCGCCCGCGCCGCCGGGTGGTGACCAGGCCCGCCTTCTTCAGCACCGCGAGGTGGCGCGAGACCTCGGGAGGGGTGATGCCGTGCGAGTCGGCGAGTTCGCCCGTGGTGTACGGGGAGCGGGCCAGGTTCCGGCAGATCCGCATCCGCAGCGGGTGGGCAAGTGCCTCCATCCGGAGCTGGAGCAGCTCGACCGGGGCGGGGGAGGGCAGTTCTGGCCGGTGCACCGGGTAAAGGATCACCGGGCGCCAGTCGGGGGCGTGCAGCACCGTCAGATGCGGCCAGCCGAAGCTGGTGGGGATGAGGGTGAGACCGGTGCCGGCCGCCGAACCGGACGCGTCCGTGCGGCGGGTGGTCAGCTTGTCGACGCTGATGCGGCCGGCGTCCTCGTCGAGTGTGAGGGCCGCCGAGACCGCGGCCATGGCGGCGCTGATCCCCTTGTGCCGCAGGACCTCCGTCTTGTGCCGGGCGTCGGCGGCCAGCTGGATCCGGACCCGCTGCCAGGTGTCGGCGAAGAACGCCTGGTCGCAGTCCTCCAACAGGCGCCGCACCCAGCCGCGTACGGATCCGGGGTCGGCCAGCAGCTGGCGGGTGAAGTCCAGTTGCTTCGGGCCTCTGGCCGTCGCCATCTCCAGCGCGCGCGTCCGCATGCCGGAGTCGGCGAGCGGGGAAGGCGCCCTCGTGTCGTACAGGCTCGAACAGGTGAACTCCAGGGCCGCCGAGACGAAGCGCTCGTCGTCGAGCCTGTCCAGGATGTCCAGGTCCTCGGCGAGGGTCGAACCGGTCCTGCCGTCCCCGCCCCGGACACCCGCGAACGGCATGAAGACATCGGAGAAGATGTTGCGCCACAGGAACTCCGCCTCGTGGAGACGGTCGGCGAGGTCAGGCTCCAGGGCGGCCGCCGTCGCCGTCCTCCAGCCGTGGAGGCCTGGGTGGTGACCCGGCTCGGACAGCGCGTGCAGGGCCAGCCCCAGCTCTGCGAGGGGGGAGATCTCGAAGAATATGCGCTCGGGTGGCAGGCCCGCGATGTCGATGTGCACGCTCACCGCTCCATAGTGCCCGGTGCCGGGAGCGGACCGTGCCACTCGACGGCGGGGGTGGGTCCACGGGCGGACCCGCCCACACGGGGTCACGCTGGATTCATGGACAGCGTTCAGCAGCACATGCTCGACAGCTATCGCGCGGTACGGCACAAAGAGGCCCCGCCGCCGTTGCCCGGGACGCACGACCGGGAGGTCCTGCGCCTGATCTGCGGACGCATCCGCACCTGGGCCCGCCGCCCACCGCCCGCCGTGCGCCTGAGAACCGGGCCAGGGAGGCCGCGGGCGCCCGTCCGCGCACAGGACCGGGCGCCCGGGAGCCGTTCGCTACGCCTGGGCGGGGGACTCCTCCCGCAGGCGTGCGACGAAGCCCGCCACCGCCTCGCGTACGTCGGCCGCTGTCCACTCCAGTCCCGGCGCGGCCACCGTGACTTCGGTGAACGAGAGTCCGGGCGGCCCCGAAGGAGCGGGGAACCAGCGGCGGAACAACGTCGTGCCCGTCTCCTCGGCCTGACGCACCGAGGCCTCGTCCAGCACCTCGGCGGCGTACGGCAGCCAGACCTGGAACTGGTGCGTGTGCGGCGGCCGGGGATGCACGCGGGACCACGGCAGCGCGGCCTCTTTGAGGCCCTCCGCGAGGGCTTCTGCGACCACCTTCGCGTGTGCCACGTACGACGGCAGCCTCGGCAGCTCCCGCTCCAGGCCGAGCAGGGCGGAGAGAGCGGCCGGATACTGCTGGAAGACCTGCCCGCCGTACCGGTGGCGCCAGGTCCGCGCCTCGTCGACCAGCGACTCGGAGCCTGCGAGCAGCGCGCCGGACAGCCCGTCCAGGGACTTGTAGAAGGACAGATAGACACTGTCGGCGAGCGCCGCCACCTCCGGCAGGCCGCGCCCGAAGTGCTCGGTGCACTCCCACAGCCGCGCCCCGTCCAGGTGGACCACCGCGTCCCGTTCCCGCGCTGCGGCCACGACGGCCTCCAGCTCTTCCCAGGTGGGCAGGACGAACCCGGCGTCGCGCAGCGGGAGCTCCAGCATCAGCGTGCCGAACGGCTCGGGGAAGCCGCGGACGTCGTCCGCGGTGATCTGCCGCGGTGCGGTCGTCGGGTGCACGGTGCGCAGCCCGCTCACCGAGGTGAGCGCACCCCGCTCGTGCACCTCGGGGTGGGACAACGGGTGCAGCGCCACGACCGGACTGCCGGTCCGCGCCGCCCAGCAGCGCAGGGCGACCTGCTGGGCCATCGTCCCGGTCGGGAAGAACGCGGCGGCCTCCATGCCGAGCAGATCCGCGGTGCGCCGCTCGACCTCGGCGACGACCCCGTCGCCGTACACGTCCGTCCACTCGTCCAGGTCGTGGACCGCGCCGGCGCCGGCGGCCAGTGCGGTCAGCCGCTCGCCGAGGGTGTGGTCCGCGGACGCCCGCGCCAAGACCTTTCCGGACGCCCGCCAGGCGGTCAGCCTGCGGTGCCGCTGCTTCTGTTCATCGGTGACTCCCATGGCACGATCATCACCCGGACCTCGGGCCCCACCCACTCCGGGCCGTACTCGCCAGAAGTTATCCACAGGATGTGGACGGCCGTGGGGTGAACCGGAACGCTGGCGTAGCATTCAGAGGGATCGTCCGGTACCCCCCGCGGACTGGAACGGAAGGCCTTCGCCGCGTGAACGCATCAGATTTCAAGGAACCCCTCGACGCGAGGGACCGCCCCGCCCGGCTCACCGTCGGCGTCGTCGGTGCGGGCCGGGTCGGGCCCGCCCTCGCCGCGTCCCTGCAGCTGGCCGGGCACCGTCCGGTCGCCGTGTCCGGCGTCTCCGACGCCTCGGTGCGACGGGCCGGCGCGCTGCTCCCCGACGTCCCCCTGGTGACGCCCGCCGAGGTCCTCGCGCGTGCCGAGCTTGTGCTGCTGACCGTCCCCGACGACGCCCTGCCCGGCCTCGTCGACGGACTCGCCGAGACCGGCGCCGTGCGGCCCGGCCAGATCATCGTGCACACCTCCGGGCGTTACGGGACCCGGGTGCTCGACCCCGCCCTGCGGGCCGGTGCGCTCCCGCTCGCACTGCACCCCGCGATGACCTTCACCGGCAGCCCCGTCGACGTCCAGCGGCTGGCCGGCTGCTCCTTCGGTGTCACCGCTCCCGAGGAGCTCAGGCTCGCCGCCGAGGCGCTCGTCATCGAGATGGGCGGAGAGCCCGAATGGATCGCGGAGGAGTCCCGGGCGCTCTACCACGCGGCCCTCGCCCTCGGTGCGAACCACCTGGTCACCTTGGTCGCGCAGTCCATGGAGCTCCTCCACAAGGCGGGGGTGGGCGCACCCGACAGGATGCTCGGCCCGCTGCTCGGGGCCGCCCTCGACAACGCCCTGCGCTCCGGCGACGCGGCACTGACCGGGCCTGTGGCCCGGGGCGACGCCGGGACGGTGTCCGCGCACATCGGCGAGTTGCGGACGCACGCCCCGCAGACCGTGGCCGGTTACCTCGCCATGGCCCGCGCGACGGCGGACCGGGCGCTGGACCACGGTCTGCTCAAGCCCGAGTTCGCGGAGGACCTCCTCGTCGTCCTGTCGGACAGCGCGAACGGGAAGAACGGCACACACGGTCCGGACGGTTCCGGGCCCGGGCCGGGGGAGAAGCGATGAGCACCACACCGGTCACCCTGCTGCGCACCGCGGCCGAGCTGGACGCCCTCGGCCGGCCCGCCGACGGCCACCGCGCCGTTGTCATGACGATGGGGGCGCTCCACGAAGGCCACGCCACCCTGGTCCGCGCGGCCCGTGCCGCCGCCGGGCCGGGGGGCCAGGTCGTCGTCACCGTCTTCGTCAACCCGCTGCAGTTCGGCGAGGCCGCCGACCTCGACCGCTACCCCCGCACCCTCGACGCCGACGTCGCCCTCGCCGTGGAGGCCGGCGCCGACACCGTCCTCGCACCGTCCGTCGACGAGGTGTACTCCGGCGGCGATCCCCAGGTCAGGATCACCGCCGGCCCCATGGGAGAGCGGCTCGAAGGCGCCTTTCGCCCCGGGCACTTCGACGGGATGCTCACCGTCGTCGCGAAGTTCCTCCACCTCACCCGGCCGGACGCGGCGTACTTCGGGCAGAAGGACGCCCAGCAGCTCGCGCTGGTGCGCCGCATGGTGCGCGACCTGAACTTCGGCATCGACATCGTCGCCGTGCCGACCGTCCGGGACTCCGACGGCCTCGCACTCTCCAGCCGCAACCGCTTCCTCTCCGCCGAGGAGCGTGTCACCGCGCTGGCGCTTCCCCGGGCGCTGTTCGCCGCCCGTGACCGGCTGGCCGCCCAGAAGGCGCTCCACGCCCGCGCCGTCGCGCTCCCGGAGCACGGCGGCAGGGCCGTAGCCCTCACCCGGCTCGGCGAGGCCCGCGCCGCCGCCGACTCCCAGGCCGTCGCGCTGGCACGGCCGACCGTCGCGCCCGCCGACGTACGGGCCGCCGCGCAGGCCGTCCTGGAAGAGGCGGCCGGGGAAGCGGTGCCGCTCGACCTGGACTACGTGGCCCTCGTGGACCCGGCCGACTTCACCGAGATCCCGGACGACCGGGACAGCGGCGACGCGGTCCTCGCCGTCGCGGCGCGGGTGGGAGCCACCCGCCTGATCGACAACATCCCGCTGACCCTCGGAGGCCTCACATGACCGGAATACGGCTGACCGCCCCCGCCCCCGGCTGGGCCATCGACGCGGACGTGGTCGTGGTCGGCTCCGGCGTGGCCGGTCTCACCACCGCCCTGCGCTGCGCCGCCGCTGGCCTCGCCACGGTCGTCGTGACCAAGGCCCGCCTCGACGACGGCTCCACCCGCTGGGCCCAGGGCGGTATCGCGGCCGCCCTCGGCGAGGGCGACACCCCCGAACAGCACCTGGACGACACCCTGGTCGCCGGCGCCGGGCTGTGCGACGAGACCGCGGTGCGTGCCTTGGTCACGGAGGGCCCCGACGCCGTCCGGCGGCTCATCGGCACCGGCGCCCACTTCGACACCACCGACACCGGCGCGATCGCCCTGACCCGCGAGGGCGGCCATCACCGCCGTCGCATCGCGCACGCCGGCGGCGACGCGACGGGGGCGGAGATCTCCCGCGCCCTGGTCGAGGCGGTCCGCTCCGCCGCGCTGCGCACCATCGAGAACGCCCTGGTCCTGGACCTGCTCACGGATGCCGACGGCCGCGCCCGGGGCGTCACCCTGCACGTCATGGGCGAGGGCCAGCACGACGGCGTCGGCGCCGTCCGCGCCCCCGCGGTGGTGCTCGCCACCGGTGGCATGGGCCAGGTCTTCTCCGCCACGACCAATCCGCCGGTCTCCACGGGTGACGGCGTGGCGCTCGCCCTGCGCGCGGGAGCCGAGGTCTCGGACCTCGAATTCGTACAGTTCCATCCGACCGTCCTGTTTCTCGGTGCCGATTCCGAGGGGCAGCAGCCGCTGGTGTCAGAAGCGGTTCGGGGCGAGGGCGCCCATCTCGTCGACGCGTCGGGCACCCGGTTCATGCTGGGGCAGCACGAACTGGCCGAGCTGGCGCCCCGCGACATCGTCGCGAAGGCCATCACCCGCCAGATGCACCTCCAGGGCGCCGAGCACATGTATCTCGACGCCCGGCACTTCGGTGCGGCGATGTGGGAGCAGCGCTTCCCGACCATCCTGGCCGCGTGCCGCACCCACGGCATCGACCCCGTGACGCAGCCCATCCCCGTCGCCCCGGCCGCCCACTACGCCTCGGGCGGAGTGCGCACCGACCTGCGCGGCCGTACGACCGTGCCCGGGCTCTACGCCTGCGGGGAAGTCGCCTGCACCGGCGTCCACGGCGCCAACCGGCTGGCGTCCAACTCCCTCCTGGAGGGACTGGTCTTCGCCGAACGCATCGCGGCCGACATCACCGGCCTCACGGACGGTCCCCGGGCAGGCGCCGCCGGCGGGGAGGCCCCCGAGGTGCACCCCGCCGGTTCGCGTGCCTTGCCGCTGCTGACCGCGGAGTCCAGGACCGCGATCCAGCGGATCATGACGAAGGGCGCCGGGGTCATCCGCTCCGCCGCGAGCCTCGCCACCGCCGCCGGGGAACTGGAGGCGCTCGGGAGGACCGCCGCCGCCACCGCGGAGGAGGGCGGCCGCAAGGACGCCGTGCCCGGGGTTGAGGCATGGGAGGCCACGAACCTCCTCCTCGTCTCGAAGGTCCTCGTCGCCGCCGCCCGGCAGCGCGAGGAGACCCGGGGCTGCCACTGGCGCGAGGACCGTCCCGACCGCGACGACGACACCTGGCGCCGTCACCTGGTCGTCCGCGTCGACCAGGACCTGCTGCCCGTCGTCCGCACGACGGACAGTTCCGCGTTCCCGCCCGTACGCCCCGGAGACCCGGCAGACTCCGCACTGCCCGCAGGCCTCCCGAACCACCCCGCCGACGCCCCCGAGGAGCCGTAACCGTGAGCACGCCCGAAGAGAATCCGCGCCCCACGCCCGTGGACGTACCGCTGATCCACATCGGCGCCCCCGCCGCGTCCGGCGGTGGCTGCGGCGACGGCTGCGGCTGCGGTGACGGCTACGACCCCGACGGCCTGGAGTGCGGCCTCGACCCCGCGCTGGCCCAGCTCCTGGCCGACGCCGGGCTGGATCCCGTCCAGGTCGAGGACATCGCCCACGTCGCGATCGAGGAGGACCTCGACGGGGGCGAGGACGTCACCACCGTGGCGACCGTTCCCGAGGACGACGTCGCCACCGGTGACTTCACCGCCCGTGAGGCGGGCGTCGTCGCCGGACTGCGTGTCGCGGAGGCCGTCCTGTCCATCGTCTGCACCGACGAGTTCGAGGTCGAGCGGCACGTCGAGGACGGCGACCGCGTCGTGCCCGGCCAGAAGCTGCTCACGGTCACCACCCGTACCCGTGACCTGCTCACCGGCGAGCGCAGCGCGCTCAACCTGCTGTGCAGGCTCTCCGGCATCGCGACCGCCACCCGGGCCTGGGCCGACGTGCTCGAAGGCACGAAGGCCAAGGTCCGCGACACCCGCAAGACGACCCCGGGGCTTCGCGCGCTGGAGAAGTACGCCGTGCGCTGCGGCGGTGGCGTCAACCACCGCATGTCGCTGGTGGACGCGGCCTTGGTCAAGGACAACCACGTGATTGCCGCGGGCGGCGTCGCCGAGGCGTTCACGCGGGTCAGGAAGGCGTTCCCGGAACTCGCGATCGAGGTCGAGGTCGACACCCTGGAGCAGGTCCGTGAGGTGCTCGACGCCGGAGCCGATCTGATCCTGCTCGACAACTTCACCCCGTCCGCCACCGCCGAGGCGGTCGCCCTCGTGGGCGGCCGTGCGGTGCTGGAGTCCTCCGGCAGGCTGTCCCTGGGCTCCGCCCGTGCCTACGCGGAGGCGGGCGTCGACTACCTGGCCGTGGGCGCGCTCACGCACTCCTCGCCGATCCTCGACATCGGCCTGGACTTCCGTGAGGCGGCGGCCGACGGGACCGACGTCTGATGCTGCTCACCATCGACGTCGGAAACTCGCACACCGTCCTCGGGCTGTTCGACGGCGAGGAGATCGTCGAGCACTGGCGGATCTCCACCGACGCCCGCCGTACCGCCGACGAGCTGGCCGTGCTCCTCCAGGGTCTGATGGGCATGCACCCGCTGCTCGGCGTCGAGCTCGGTGACGGCATCGAGGGCATCGCGATCTGCTCGACGGTCCCCGCCGTTCTGCACGAGCTCCGCGAGGTCACCCGGCGCTACTACGGCGACGTCCCCGCGGTCCTCGTGGAGCCGGGCGTGAAGACCGGCGTACCCGTCCTGACCGACAATCCGAAGGAGGTCGGCGCGGACCGCATCATCAACGCGGTCGCGGCGGTCGAGCTCTACGGCGGTCCGGCCATCGTCGTCGACCTCGGCACGGCCACCACCTTCGACGCGGTCTCGGCACGCGGTGAGTACACGGGCGGCGTGATCGCGCCCGGTATCGAGATCTCCGTGGAGGCCCTCGGGGTCAAGGGGGCGCAGCTTCGCAAGATCGAGCTGGCCAGGCCCCGCAGTGTGATCGGCAAGAACACCGTCGAGGCCATGCAGTCCGGCATCGTGTACGGCTTCGCGGGCCAGATCGACGGCGTGGTCGAGCGCATGAAGAAGGAGCTGGCGGCGGACCCGGACGAGGTCACCGTCATCGCGACCGGGGGCCTTGCTCCGATGGTGTTGGGGGAGTCGTCCGTCATCGACGAGCACGAGCCCTGGCTGACGCTCATCGGGTTGCGTCTGGTCTACGAGCGGAACATCGCCCGGATGTAGCTCCCGCCCCCGGCCACCTGCGGGAACGGCCCGGCGGCACGGCGCGGGACGCCGCGCCGCCGGGCGGCCAGTTAAGCGGATTTTGTCCATTTAGCACGTATTGTCGCGTCATGCCCACGCCCTACGGATCACGCGGCGGCATGGCGTTCAGCGCGGACGAGCTCCGGGTGCTCCGACGCGCTCTCGCCAACGCCCTCCACCCCACGCCCCTGCCGGAAGAGGATGTCCAGGACTGCCTGCGACTCGCGGGCGCGGTGGACGAGGCGGTGAGCGAGGCGGGACGGTTGCGCGTCTTCCTCCTCGCCGATCTCGCCCGCTACCGCGACGCGCTCCCCGGCTCGCTCAGCGGGTATCTGGAGCTCCTCCAGGACGCCCTCGCGGCCGGCTACGACCCCCGCCCCGACGACCTCGCGGCCCTGCGCGCTCTGCGCGCCGGACCGGTCGCGGCAGCCCTCCTGGAGCGCTGCCAGGTGCTCGCGGAACGCTCCGTGCGGGCACGGCTCGCCGGGCGGCCCGCAGCGGTCACGGCGCCCGCGCCGCGCCGCCGCCTGCTGGCGCTGCCCGGCGGGCTGGCCTCGGCCAAGGAGCCTGAACGGCCGCCGGGCCCGCCGCAGCCCAAGCAGCCGGCCCGTCCGGGTGCCCCGGGGGAGCGGCCCATGCCCAAGCCCTCCGAGGTCTTCCCGCCGCGCCGCCGTCCCGCGCCCGCGCCGCCGCCTGAGGAGCGCGCGGTGTCCTGACCGGCCTGCGCGCCGCGACTCGCGGGGTGCCCGGGAGTGGCCGGAATGCCGGGCTCGCTACTCTGGGGGCATGGAATACTTCTCCGCGCTCCTGCCTCCCGTGGTGATGGCCGTCTTCTTCACCGGTCTCGTCGTGACGATCATCAAGAGCCAGGGCGGCCCGAACAAGGCCAAGGAGGACGCCGCCGTGGACGCGGCGATCGCCCGGGCCGAATCGGTGCAGCAGGCGCCGCGGGTCGAGGGCGTCTGACCCGCACCTGACATGAAGGGCGCACGGCTCCTCGGAGCCGTGCGCCCTTTTGTTGTTCCAGAATTATCCCATTCCAGACATCTAGCACTAAGGTGGCGCTGTGCCTCGCCAAATGGGAGAGCTGGAAGACGCCGTGATGACACGGGTCTGGCAATGGAACCGCCCGGTCACCGTGCGGGAAGTTCTCGAGGACCTTCAACAGGAACGCTCCATCGCCTACACGACCGTCATGACGGTAATGGACAATCTCCATCAGAAGGGCTGGGTGCGCCGGGAAGTGGACGGCCGGGCATATCGATATACGGCCGTCTCCACCCGCGCCGCATACTCGGCCGCACTGATGAACGAAGCCTGGTCGCACAGCGACAACCCGGCAGCGGCTCTGGTCGCCTTCTTCGGGATGATGTCGGCGGAGCAGCGGGAGGCGCTCGGGGATGCCATGCGCGTCGTCGCGCCCCCCCAGCCCGAGCCTTCCGCGAGCTCGCCCGAAGGCGGTGAGGCGGCCGATGAAGCGCCGCCGCAGAGCGGGCGATAGCGTCGGGGGATGTCCTCTGAGCAACCGCGAACCGAGCGCCGGAACGAGACACGAACCGGAGCCCGTACCCGGCCGGAAACAGGGTCCGCAGCAGAAGTTCATACCGACCCGTCGGTAAATAGGCCGGCCATCACCGTCCGGCGCGCCAGGACAAGTGATGTCGCGTCGGTCCGAGCACTCCTTGACGGCTACGTCACCGAAGGCATCCTGCTCGACAAAGCGACGGTGACGCTTTACGAGGACATCCAGGAGTTCTGGGTCGCCGAACGCGACGAGGACGCCCGCGTCATCGGCTGCGGCGCACTCCACGTGATGTGGGAAGACCTGGCGGAAGTCCGTACTCTCGCCGTCGACCACGGCATCAAGGGTGCCGGAGTCGGGCACCAGGTTCTGGGCAAGCTGTTGCAGACCGCGCGCTGGCTCGGGGTCCGACGGGTTTTCTGCCTCACCTTCGAAGTCGACTTCTTCGCGAAGCACGGCTTCACGGAGATCGGAGAGACGCCGGTCGACGGAGATGTCTACAGCGAGCTGCTTCGTTCCTATGACGAGGGTGTCGCGGAGTTCCTGGGTCTCGAACGAGTGAAGCCGAACACCTTGGGCAACAGTCGGATGCTTCTGCACCTGTGACCGGTGGAAGTCTGCGGAACCCTATGTCCGAATCGCGCATGTTTCCCGCGTTCTTGCGCTCCTGAACCTCTCCCAGGGGTTTGTGTTTTCCGGGGAAAAGCGGTTTCCTTTCCGCGTACTGCATTTTCGATGAAAGGAAATCCGGTGGCACAGAAGGTTCAGGTCCTTCTTGTTGATGACCTCGACGGTGTCGAGGCGGACGAGACAGTGACGTTCGCTCTGGATGGCAAGACCTACGAGATCGACCTCACCACGACCAACGCGGACAAGCTCCGTGGTCTTCTCGAGCCGTACACCAAGAGTGGCCGTCGCACCGGGGGCCGCGCAGCGACCGGCCGCGGCAAGGGCCGTGCGGTTGCGGGCGGCAACAAGGACACCGCCGAGATCCGTAAGTGGGCCCGCGAGAACGGCCACAACGTGAATGACCGCGGCCGCGTCCCCGCCGAGATCCGTGAGGCCTACGAGAAGGCCAACGGCTGACCTGTCGGGCGATGGGCCCGCAGGTTCGTCCGGGCGTGCGTGAGTCTGGCCCGGTGGCACTCCGTCGCCGCCGCGTCCACGAGTCGTACGAGATCGGGAGCATCCCCACCCCTGCTCCCGAAGCCGCCCAGGGCCGGGAGCCTCGGCTCCGCCCCCGGGCCGGTTCCGGGGGGCCGCAGCCAGACCGCGGCCCCCGGCGAGCCCTTCGACGCCACTCCGGGTGGCGCCGGGGCCGCGATGTGCCCACCCGGCCCGACAGCGGTCAGGTCGAGCGCGATGCCGCCCCACTCCAGCCAGTCGAGCAGCCCCGGCAGCTCCTCGGCGCCGCCCGCGGCGACCAGCAGTCGCATCCGCTGCCCTCCCAGCGCCACGGGACCCGCGTGTCCCACCCGGCTCAGCGCCGCGTGACCCGCCGCGGCCGGCAGTTCCAGTACGTCGAAGTGCAGCCCCGTCAGGAGCCGCAGCGGCGAGGTGCCCGTCGTGGCCCAGCCGAGCTCCTGGGCGTACCACCGGGCCCAGCCCTCGGACTCGGACGACGAGCGGGGCGGCGGGACGAGGGAAACCATGTCCGATGAACCGCCGAGTGGACCTCGAAGTTACGCACCGTTCATGATCGAGTGCTCCGTGTGCCGGCGGTGGGGGCGTGCGGGAGCGTCCGGCAGCGCGAAGTTGTTCGCCCGTAGCGGAGGAAACGGGGGTGCGCCGCATGGACTGTCAGTGAGTGCGGGTAAGACATCCCTAGTGGGAAGGGTCGACACGCGGGCAAAAGCGTCTCACGTTCGCCATCGGCGTACTGGCGAAAGGGCTATCTGCCTGGCCTGCGGGAACATCGTCTCGCACCATCGGGTTGGAGCAGTTGTCGGCGTTCGGGGCAGGAGGCCATCGTCGGGTGTCGGCAGTTGAAATGAGCGGTCCCCGCTTGCGGGACTAAGCTGCGGAAGGACAGGGAGGGGACCGACCCCTTACTGCCTGACCGCTCTGAGGAGCGATTAACGATGTTCGAGAGGTTCACCGACCGCGCGCGGCGGGTTGTCGTCCTGGCTCAGGAAGAAGCCCGGATGCTCAACCACAACTACATCGGCACCGAGCACATCCTCCTGGGCCTGATCCACGAGGGTGAGGGTGTCGCCGCTAAGGCCCTGGAGAGCCTCGGGATTTCGCTCGAGGCGGTCCGCCAGCAGGTGGAGGAGATCATCGGTCAGGGCCAGCAGGCCCCGTCCGGCCACATCCCCTTCACGCCCCGGGCCAAGAAGGTCCTGGAGCTGTCGCTCCGCGAGGCCCTTCAGCTCGGCCACAACTACATCGGCACGGAGCACATCCTGCTCGGCCTGATTCGCGAGGGCGAAGGCGTCGCAGCCCAGGTCCTCGTGAAGCTGGGTGCCGACCTGAACCGGGTGCGGCAGCAGGTCATCCAGCTGCTCTCCGGGTACTCGGGGGGCAAGGAGGCGGCCACCGCCGGCGGCCCCGCGGAGGGCACGCCCTCCACTTCCCTGGTGCTCGACCAGTTCGGCCGGAATCTCACCCAGGCCGCTCGTGAGTCCAAGCTCGACCCGGTCATCGGGCGCGAGAAGGAGATCGAGCGGGTCATGCAGGTGCTGTCCCGCCGTACCAAGAACAACCCGGTGCTCATCGGTGAGCCCGGCGTCGGCAAGACGGCTGTCGTCGAGGGCCTGGCCCAGGCCATCGTCAAGGGCGAGGTGCCCGAGACCCTCAAGGACAAGCACCTCTACACCCTCGACCTCGGCGCGCTGGTCGCGGGCTCCCGCTACCGCGGTGACTTCGAGGAGCGCCTGAAGAAGGTCCTCAAGGAGATCCGCACCCGCGGTGACATCATCCTGTTCATCGACGAGCTCCACACCCTCGTGGGTGCGGGTGCCGCCGAGGGCGCGATCGACGCCGCGAGCATCCTCAAGCCCATGCTGGCGCGAGGCGAGCTCCAGACCATCGGTGCCACCACGCTCGACGAGTACCGCAAGCACCTGGAGAAGGACGCCGCGCTGGAGCGCCGCTTCCAGCCCATCCAGGTCGCGGAGCCGTCGCTGCCGCACACCATCGAGATCCTCAAGGGCCTGCGCGACCGTTACGAGGCCCACCACAGGGTCTCCATCACGGACGAGGCGCTGGTCCAGGCCGCCACCCTGGCCGACCGCTACATCTCGGACCGGTTCCTGCCGGACAAGGCGATCGACCTGATCGACGAGGCCGGCTCCCGGATGCGCATCCGCCGGATGACCGCGCCGCCGGACCTCCGCGAGTTCGACGAGAAGATCGCGGGCGTCCGCCGCGACAAGGAGTCGGCCATCGACTCCCAGGACTTCGAGAAGGCAGCTTCGCTCCGCGACAAGGAGAAGCAGCTGCTGGCGGCGAAGGCCAAGCGGGAGAAGGAGTGGAAGGCCGGCGACATGGACGTCGTGGCCGAGGTCGACGGCGAGCTCATCGCCGAGGTCCTCGCCACCGCGACCGGTATCCCGGTGTTCAAGCTGACCGAGGAGGAGTCCTCGCGTCTGCTGCGCATGGAGGACGAGCTCCACAAGCGCGTCATCGGCCAGAAGGACGCCATCAAGGCCCTCTCGCAGGCGATCCGCCGTACGCGAGCCGGTCTGAAGGACCCGAAGCGGCCCGGTGGCTCGTTCATCTTCGCCGGCCCGTCCGGTGTCGGTAAGACGGAGCTCTCCAAGACGCTCGCCGAATTCCTCTTCGGCGACGAGGACGCACTGATCTCCCTCGACATGTCGGAGTTCAGCGAGAAGCACACGGTTTCCCGCCTCTTCGGTTCGCCCCCCGGTTACGTGGGTTACGAAGAGGGCGGCCAGCTCACCGAGAAGGTGCGCCGCAAGCCGTTCTCCGTCGTCCTCTTCGACGAGGTCGAGAAGGCCCACCCCGATATCTTCAATTCCCTGCTCCAGATTCTGGAGGACGGTCGCCTGACCGACTCCCAGGGTCGGGTCGTGGACTTCAAGAACACGGTCATCATCATGACGACCAACCTCGGGACTCGGGACATCTCGAAGGGCTTCAACCTGGGCTTCGCCGCCCAGGGCGATGTGAAGACGAACTACGAGCGGATGAAGGTCAAGGTCAACGAAGAGCTCAAGCAGCACTTCCGGCCCGAGTTCCTCAACCGTGTCGATGACACGGTCGTCTTCCACCAGCTCACAGAGGAAGACATCATCCAGATCGTCGACCTGATGGTCGCCAAGGTGGATGAGCGTCTCAAGGACCGCGACATGGGTATCGAGCTCAGCTCGGAAGCCAAGTCGCTCCTGGCGAAGAAGGGCTACGACCCCGTGATGGGCGCCCGGCCGCTGCGCCGGACGATCCAGCGCGAGATCGAGGACATCCTCTCCGAGAAGATCCTCTTCGGCGAGCTGCGTCCCGGTCACATCGTGGTCGTCGGCACCGAGGGTGAGGGCGACGAGAAGAAGTTCTCCTTCCGCGGCGAGGAGAAGTCGGCACTGCCCGACGTCCCGCCGATCGAGCAGGCGGCAGGTGGCGCCGGCCCGAATCTGACGAAGGACGCGTGACGGCGCTCGGCGCCTGAGCGTGAAAGGGGCTGCCCCGGACCGAGAACCGGTCCGGGGCAGCCCCTTTTCTCGGTGATCCCGCGCCGTGCGTGATCCCGCGCCGTGCCTGATCCCTTGCCGTGCCGCCGCCTGCCCGTACGGGGTTCTCCGCGCCGGTCATGGGCCGGAGTCCTGTCCGGCGGGCGCGGAACGGGCGGGGCGGCGGGCCGGGAGGTATGTGGCCTTCCTCACAGCGAAAGTCCACGTAGCGAAAGCAACTGCACCTTTTCGTCTTCTCTGTCTGCCCCGTGCTCGGCTGCTGACCGGAGGTGAAGAAATCGTGACGACCGACCGCTGACCCGGCCATACGATCACCTCGAGTCGCATCCGCGTGCCCCATTCCGCTGCGACCCCTTCTTCTCTTTTTCGGACCCCGAAGGGCTCTTGTGAAGATTCGCCGGATTCTTGCCACAGCCGTCGCCGCCGCGGTGACCACACCTGTGCTCCTGCTGTCGGTCACCCCCGCGTTCGCCGACGACAAGCCGACAGCGCAGACGCAGGAGAAGCCGTCCATCGCGGAGCTGGAGAAGGCGGCCGCTGCGGCGAAGGCGGTGTACGACAGCGCCGTGGAGGCCGAGAACGCCGCCCAGGCGGCTCTGGACGCGCTCGCGTCCGACACCGCTCCGCTCGTTGTGGCGGTCAAGACCGCCCAGGCCGCGGCAGTCGCCGCCGGCACCGAGAAGGTCGCCGCCGACCAGGCGCTCGTCGAGGCGCGGGCGGCGCTGGCTGCTCTCCCGGACGACGCCACAGAGGAGCAGAAGGCCGCCGCGACGGCAGCTGTCACCGAGGCCGAGACCGCTGCCGGGACCGCCGCCACGGCCAAGGAAGACGCCGACGCCAAGGCGCTGGAGGCCCAGCAGACACTCGACGACGAGCGGGTGGCCGCGGCCCGGGAGGTGGGCCGGACGCAGAAGGCCACCGAGGAGGCGCTCGCCCAGAAGACCGCCGCCGAGGAGGCGCTCGCCAAGGCGATCGAGGAGGGCGAGGGCGACGAGGACTGCGTTCCCGAGGCCAAGCTAAAGACGGTCGTCACGGGTCTGCCGTCCACGGTCGTCGCCGGCACGAAGGTCGACTTCCGCCTCCGGGTGACCAATGGGACCGACAGGACGATGGACGAGGTGTACCCGTTCGCCTACGTCCACGCGACCGACAAGAGCGGCGTCAAGGACCTCGGCGACCTGGTGCACCTGCAGTGGTCGCCGGGCTCTTCCGCCACGTGGAAGAACGTCGACAACGAGCACTACATGGACGCCATCAGCCCGCTGAAGGCCGGCGCCCACGCGGACATCAAGATGCGCCTCACGATCGATGCCAAGGCCCCTGCGGGTAACGGCGTCACCTTCGTCGCAGGTGACTACTGGAACGACAACGGCACGTGCGGCGGGAGTCCGGACCTCGAGGGCTACGAGTTCCTGATCGCCGCCAAGGGCAGCAAGCCGGGCACCGGCGACGCCAAGCCCAGCACCAGCGAGCCTGCCGACTCGGGCATCAAGCCCCAGAGCGGCGGGTCGTCCGGTCCCGTGGACGGCAGCCTCGCCGCCACGGGCTCGTCCTCGGCTACGTCCCAGCTCGCCCTCGCGAGCGGTGCGGCCCTGGTGATCGGTGCAGGCGCGGTGTACGCCGCACGTCGTCGCAAGGCCGGCGCGCACGCCTGACGTCTGAGGCGGGGTGCCCACCGGGCACTCCGCCCCACGCGCTGAACGCCCGACGGGCCCGACACCGACCGGTGTCGGGCCCGCTCGCTGTCGGACCCGTGCGCTGTCGGCCCCGTGCGCTGTCGGCCCCGTCCCGGAATCAGGTCAAGAGCAGTCGGTCACGGACCGCATCCGGGATCCGGTCCGCCCCCACGGACGGGACGCCGATGGCCGGTGAGCCCGCGGAAAGGGCCTGGGGCCCAAGGTCCCGAAACGGACAGGCTTCGGGCCCACCGGCGGTGACAAGGCGCACAGCCGTTTTTGCCCTACTACGACCGTTAGGAGAACCCGCGGGGGTCGGTGCAGGGACCTTCGGCCCGCACCGGCTGAGGCTTTCGGCGTATGTGGTGATTTACGACTTTTGATGGGCCATGTCCAGGAAGGAAGCCTTTGGGGCTGGAGTTAAACCTGATTCGCGATACTTGTTCGGAAGGTCGTCCACGACGATTCCGATCAACAACTGCGGTTAATTCCCCACCCTTCAACTACGGCTTTTGATCGTAGATGGGGGGTTTGAGTGTTGTTGGGGGTGCGGGTTACCAAGGTGGAGCAAGCCCGGTCGAGCACCGGGTCCAGTCACCCCGGAGGTACTCACCGCATGTCGAAGCGCGTAACGTTCCTGCACTCCCGCCGCCCGTCCATGCCCCGCGTCAGTGGCGCCGTCGTGGCTGTCGGCCTTGGTGCGTCGATGGTGTTCGGCGCGGGCGCGGCGTTCGCGTCCGGCACGACGGGCACCGCGGACACCGCGGCCCTCGCCGGCGCGGCCACCGCCAGCTCCATCGCCCAGCAGGCGACCGCTCAGACCAAGGCCGCTGACAAGGCGAAGGCGGACAAGGCCGAGCAGGCCGCGGCGAAGAAGAAGGCGGCTGCCAAGAAGAAGGCCGCCGCGAAGAAGAAGGCCGCCTCGTGGGAGGTCCCGGTCCGCCACTACGAGCTGAGCGCCACCTTCGGTATCGGCGGCGACCGCTGGGCCCACAAGCACTCCGGCCAGGACTTCGCGGTGCCGATCGGCACCAAGGTCGAGGCGGCGCACACCGGCCGGGTCGTCAAGGCCGGCCCGAACGGCGCCGGTGACGGTCCCGCGTACGGCAACGCCATCGTCATCAAGCACGCCAACGGCAAGTACTCGCAGTACGCGCACCTGTCGAAGATCGAGGTCAAGGTCGGCGAGCACGTCAAGACGGGCGAGGAGATAGCCAAGTCCGGCAACACCGGTAACTCCAGCGGTCCTCACCTGCACTTCGAGATCCGCAACACCCCGAACTACGGTTCCGCGATCAACCCGGTCACCTACCTGCACGCCGAACACGTCCACGTCTGAGACGCCTGACGCGTGATTCCTGCCGCTAAGCGGCGGAACCCGGGTCGTGGGCCCTGGTCACCAGCTCGATGGCGACCTCGAGAGCAGCTTCGCGCTTCTCCTCGGGGTCGCCTTCGGCGTCTCTGAGGGCGAATATGCCCGCGTGCATGGCCATCAGTGCGGTGAAGCAGCGCACCTGGTCGGTGAGCGGGGCGTCCGGTTCCTTGATCAGGTCGACCAGTGCGATGACGCGGTGCTTGATGGTGTGCCCGATGCTCAGCTCGCGCACCGTCGCCTGGTTCTCCTGCATGAAGACGAACAGCGGTGCGGCGGCCCTGAGCGCCTCGCTGTAGCGGACCAGGATCTCCTTCTTCGTCTCCAGCGTGCGGGGCTGCTCCTGGCCCCATTCCAGCAGCTCCTCGACCGGTCGGTTCAGGTCCTCGAAGATGCTGTTGAGGATGTCTTCCTTGGTCTTGAAGTGGTAGTAGAGCGCGGCCTTCGTGACCTGCAGATGCTCGGCGATCTCGCGGAGCGACGTCTTCTCGTAGCCCTGTTCGGCGAAGAGCTCCAGGGCGACGTCCTGAATGCGCTGGCGGGTGTTGCCCCGGCGCGGCTTCGGCGTGCTGCCCATGCGACTCTCCCAAGAACTTACTTGACGCCCGGCTAGTAGGGCTTTGTTAGCTACCCCGGTTGATCGTCGTCAGGTACGTTGTGATGTCCTGTCAGGTGTGACACCTGAGGAGATGGAGAGGGTCCGC